>NZ_JAXEGN010000088.1:0-10575 GCF_034103065.1 Bullifex sp.
AGCCATGCATGGGTTGTGATCAATGTCATAAAAATGAAAATCATAAGTGTATTATTAAAGATGATTTTGAAGTTGTAGTTGAAAAACTTAATGAAGCATCGACTCTTGTATTTATCTCTCCTATCTATTGGTGGGGAGTCACAGCAACTCTTAAATGCTTTATCGACCGCCTATATAGCTTTAACAATTGGAAGGGAAAAGAATTTAAACTTATCTTAACAGGTGGTGCAGAAACTTCAGATGTTGAATATAAGCTTATACATGACCAATTTAAAGAAATGATGGCATATATTAATGTTCCATTCACTTCTTTCTTAGCATTTGAAGCTTATCAGGATAAGGTTTTAGAAATTACTGATGAAATAAAAAATCAAATTAAATCAATAATTTAAGTAATTGTTACCAGCTTAATAAAGAGTTTACAGTGCTCATATAGTCTCATTAATAACTCTTCTTCTCGCTCTGGATGTCTATCGAGTTCATCAATAGCAACGATAATTGGACTATCGTACAAAAGTGCAAGAGCGGAAGGAGATTCATTAATCATTATTTCCTTTTCAATCAATGAGGAAAATATAGTGGCATGGTAATTAATAATTTGATCAAAAAATCTCTTTGAATACATAGATTTAATTTGGCTATCATTTGAAAGCTTCATAAGGCATCTTAATCTTTTAATTTCATCATCATGAATTAGTAAATTCACAATTTCCTTTTGTTTTTGAAATAGGATTTCTTCACTAATATTTTTCTCTTCACTTTCCTTTAAAGCTATTTGAGAAATAACAGCATCAAGCTTTTTACAAGAATGGTTATACACTTCTTCAAATATTTCCTTCTTACTTTTAAAGTGTTTGTATAATGAAGGAGCTTTAATTGAGCAACGCTCTGCAATCATTGCAACACTAACTCCTTCATATCCATGCTCGGAAAAAAGAATTAAAGCTTGTTTTAATATTTTCTCTTTTGTAGTCATAGCCAAAATCATAGGCTAATAAAAATTAGCCTGTCAAGGAATGATTACATCAAAATTAAAACTAAACTCATTTTCTTTTAACTTATATTCATCTCTGAGTTCAGGCCCACACGCAGCAGAGCCAACACCACTCATCTTATAGTCGATGTGTAGATTTAGCCCTTCCTCTTTAAGTTCATAGTCATGTTCCTTTTCAAGAATCTGAGCAACAGAATACATTGAAGCATTAAAGGAGAAAGGTGTTGTGCTTTGAATTACTATACCATTAACCTTTACCAAATAGGTATTGAAGAGACTTCCATTTTCTTGAGGTTTAATGTGATGCTCAAAAAGATTTCCAACTTTATCCTCGAAGTATCCTAAGTAGGATGCTTGGTTTTTATCTAAGTAAGAATCATAAGGGCCCATTCCATAGTAATAAAGCTTATCCTTGTTACTACCATTTAGATAGAATTTTAAGCCAAAGCGAGGAAGATATGGATAATCTTCACACTTTTTGCACTCCAAATTAACAATTAAAACACCTTCCTCGAATGCATTAACTAGCTATGAATTCAAAGGTAAAAAAGGCTTTGATAAGATGCAGGAGATTATGGCTAAAGTAAGAGAATGCGATAAAACCTCCTTTGCTGGTTACTCTCTTGTTTCTAAAGGCGATTACAAACTTGGTAGTATTAAATACATATGTGGCAAAACAGAGTCAACAAACCTACCAAAGAGTGATGTATTAAAGTTCTGTCTATCTGATAATGCACCATTTGTTGTACGTCCTTCTGGCACAGAACCAAAATTAAAGATTTATACATCTGTTTCAGCAAGTGACCCAACACTTCTTGATGAAAAGACAAAAGAGATGAAGAAAGAGCTTGAAGAGCTATTCGGACTATAAAAAATAATTAACAAGTAACCTGCTTTTTATATCAGCAGGAAGTGATTTATTTAATTAATTATTCTGAAACTTGAAATTTATATTAATTATCAACATCTATAAGTATTGTAGTATTACAGTCTTCATAGCTGTTTTTTATTTAACAAAAAGAATTATTAACCTTAATTTCAGGTGCGACACTATAAGAAAGCTTAACTAAGTGTGTAATAAAAACGAATGATTATGATTAATCAGAGATACAAGTTTTTAATAGACATTTTCCTTAAAAATATTGTAATACGATAGTCATGAAAAATGATTGGTACAAAGATTTAGTTGTTTATCAAATATATCCAAGAAGCTTTATGGATAGCAATAACGATGGAATTGGTGACTTAAAAGGGATAATCAGTAAGCTCGATTATATTAAGAGTTTAAATGTTAATGCTATTTGGCTTTCCCCTGTGTATTTATCTCCATTCAAGGATAATGGATACGATATTTCTTCATACAAAGATGTTTCCCCTGTCTTTGGAACAAATGAGGACTTAAAAGAATTATTTGACGGCATTCATAAAAGAGGAATGAAGGTAATAATGGATTTAGTAATCAACCACACCTCAGATGAACACATGTGGTTCAAGGAGTCCTCAAAATCAAAAGATAATGAATACTCTGACTACTACATTTGGGCTGATGGTGTAGATGGTAAAGAGCCTAATAACTGGGAATCATGCTTTGGAGGAAGTGCATGGTGCTATGTTGAAGCAAGAGACCAATACTACTTACACCTGTTTTCAAAAGGCCAACCTGATTTAAACTGGAAATCACCAAAGGTAAAAAAAGATGTATTTGACATGGTTAGATGGTGGTGTGAAGCTGGTGTTGATGGCTTTAGAGTCGATGCAATAAGCTACCTCGAAAAAGCTCCATTTGACTACTCCCCTAATAAACCTAATGCTATGGGTTATTCATTTTGCATGGATATTTGCAGTGGAAGAGATAATACTCATTCTCTTATAAAAGAATTAAGAAAAATCTTTGATGAATATAACGTTATGAGTGTCGGAGAAGTAAGTGTTTCATCTCCAGAAGAACTGTATAAATACTCAAGTGATTCAAGAAAAGAATTTAATATGGCAATTCCGTTTATCCCTCCAGTTGTTGAAGTTGATACCTGGTCTGTTAGCAAAATGAAAGCTGATATCAAAGCTAGCTATGAAATATTAAAAGAAGATGGATGCTGGGCAAGATTTTTGTCAAACCATGATAAACCAAGACAAGTATCACTTTATGGAGATGATAAAGAGTATTGGAAGGAGTCAGCAAAGCTACTTGCCATGATTACCCACCTACTTCCGGGAACTCCATTTATTTATCAGGGGGAAGAAATTGGTATGACTAATATCTATTACTCTGATTTAAATCAATATAATGATATTGATACCAAAAACTTTTTTGATCACGAAATTGCAGAGGGTAAAAGTGAAGCTGAAGCCTTTAAACGCTGTCAGCTTATTTCTCGTGATAATGCTCGCTCTCCTATGCAGTGGAATGATACAAAGTATGCAGGATTTTCAAAAAATAACCCTTGGTTAGGTGTAAATGAAAACTATATAAAAATAAATGTAAAAGCAGAGGAAAATGATAGCACTTCTATATTAAATTTTTATAAAAAACTAGTAAGTATTAGACTATCTAACGAAGCATTAAAAAGAGGAAACTTGGAATTCTTATTTGAAAACGCCCCTACTATTTTTGCCTACAAAAGAGTATTAGGAGAAGAAGAATTTGTTTGTATTTCAAACTTCTCAGAAAGTATTGAAACTATTGATTTTCCATTTAGTAATTATTCTGTATTACTCAATAACTATGATGAGAATTTATTAACTCAAAGTAATACTTTTAAGCCTTATGAAGCTGTGTTACTAAAGAGAAAATAAAAATTCTTTTCTTTGACAACACTCTTTTAATTGACTAATAACTCTTCTTTGACAGCTAGCGAGAAGTAAAATGCCATGTAACTTCTTGTATTACATGGCATTAATAAGAGCAAATTATCACATAAAAATGTAGGGTTAGAAATCATAGCTCATAAACTTTTTTCTTAGTTTTACCAACTATTCTTCTAATATCACTTTGTAGCAAATACTTTTTATTAACATTTATACCTAAAGTATTTAAAACTTTTTTAATTACAATATCATAGTAAGAAATCTGATATATATTAGAACCATCCATCTAAACAGCAGTAAAAGAGGATAAAGACTTTTGAATTTACTTCGATGAATATTTTCAATTCATTCTATATTTAAGCAACCTTTCAATTACAAGCGAAATAAAGCATAAAAGGAAGTGTGCTCTTATCCTATCTTGCTTACTATGAAATATAGGTCTTAAGTTAAGCATTCCAGTTTTACTTACTTTAAAGGTTTCCTCAATTTTCCAAAGTCCGCCATATATATCTACAATCTCTTCAGCAGGAACTACACGGTTAAATGTAAGAAACCCATCTTTGTACCAGCACTTATCTTGAGAGCAATCTTTATTTATCTTTGCTGCACCAACAACATTGGTACAAATAATGTAGTATCCATCTAACTTCTCATATTCTTTTAGCTTTTTATCATTAAAAACATATTCAAATGCATCTGCTTCTACAGTTTCACCATCCACTAATGGCTTTTTGGTAAGGTATTTATTCTTACCATAGGTTGAATCTTTATAATCTTTAGACTTTTTACCTACAGCTTCTAATGCCTTACTAATAGCTTTTTGTCTATCATGCTTAGCTCTTTCTGCTTATCTGCTTTATCATTGATTTTGAAAACATATTAATATTAGGCACCTAGAACAACATCTCTCAAGATTTTATTGATTCTTGTCTGATAACCTTTTCCTTCAGCTTTCAATGCATCTAGAACATCCTTATCTATATTAATTGATATTCGTTGTTTTAAAGGGACCGTTCTATACCATTCAGGATGAGATATGTGTGCTAAGTGTGCCATTGCTACTTGCTCATCCGTTATTTCTGGTGAATCATCATCAGGAACAGGGGTAATAGCTAAAATTTCTTTAAGTCTTTCATCCGAAATATTCTTTGTATTTTTCATTGTATATCTTCTCCTCTTTTGATGTTGCTCTTCTTGCGTTAATTATTCTTATTCTTCTTCCTTTTTCCATAAAACATGTCGTAATTATTACAATTCCTCTAATGCATCCTATTCCTCTGAACCGTTCCTCATCCACAGAATGTTCGATATCAGCAATTTCAAGAAATGCAGGATCATCAAAAACCTCAAGGATTTCCTCAAACGATAATAGATGCTTTTTTTTATTCAGATCGTTTTTTTTGCTATCCCATTAAAACCTTCCATCATCGCTGACTATTGTCATTTCTTCTTCTCCTAACTAAAATATATATTTAAAAATATATATAGTCAAATATATTTAATTTAATATAGTTTCAAAAAATAACTTCTTCATTTTAGATAAAAAGAAAGCCTGCAGAACAAAATCTACAGGCTGTTTCGATCTTATCAGTTATCTAATTATTTTTATTAATAGTTTTTATTAATAATATCTTCTATAGTTACGCTATCTAAGAAGGAATTAACCTTATTTTCCAAACTAGACCACAAAGCTACTGTTTTACACTTATCCTTTCTTAAACAAGGCTCGCTATTACACACCAAGCAGGAAACAGGAGCAAGAGTACCTTCAGTTAACCTTAATACATCACCAGCATTGTACTCACTTGGTTTTTTAGTAAGTGAATAACCACCCTTCTTTCCTGAAACCCCATTTACTAATCCTGCTTTAGTTAGTAATGGCATAATTCTTTCAAGATATTTTAAGGAAATTTCCTGTCTTTCAGCAATCTCAGAAAGTGGTACTAGACGACCATTACCACTTTCTGCAAGGTCAACTAAAACTCTTAATGCGTATCTACCTTTTGTTGAAATATACACGTCTTACTCCACTTGATATAAAGGTGTAGAGAGATATCTATCTCCTGTATCAGGTAAGAGAACTACAACAGTTTTACCTGCATTTTCCTCTTTTGAAGCAATATCAATTGCAGCTTTTAGTGCAGCACCAGAGGAAATACCAACTAAAAAGCCTTCAAGCTTACCAGGTAGTCTTCCATACTCAAATGCATCATCATTTGAAATTGTAACAATTTCATCGATAACACTTCTATCAAGGACAGCTGGAACAAAGCCTGCTCCAATACCTTGAATTTTATGAGCTCCAGCTACACCCTTTGAAAGAACAGGTGATGTTTCTGGTTCAACAGCTACAATTTTAACACTATCACTCTTTTCCTTTAGATATTTACCTACACCTGTAATTGTACCACCTGTACCAACACCTGCAACAAAATAATCAATATTACCGTCTGTATCGCTATAAATTTCAGGTCCAGTGGTATTGTAGTGAATTTTAGGGTTAGCAGGATTCACAAACTGACCTGCGATTATTGAATTAGGATTTTCTTCATGGAGCTTTTCTGCAACAGCAATTGCACCCTTCATTCCCTTAGCGCCCTCTGAAAGAACAAGGTTAGCACCATAAGCCTTCATAAGCTGTCTTCTTTCAACACTCATTGTATCAGGCATTACAATTGTAATTTTATACCCCTTACTTGCAGCAATTGCAGCAAGACCAATACCTGTGTTTCCGCTAGTTGGTTCAATGATTAATGTATCCTTATTTAACTTTCCATCTTTTTCTGCTTCATTAATCATTGAAAGAGCAACCCTATCCTTAACACTTCCAGCTGGGTTAAAATATTCTAGTTTAGCTAGCAAACGTGCTTTAAGATTTAATTTCTTTTCAATATTTTGTAACTCTACTAGAGGAGTTTTACCAACTAATTCTTCCATTGATTTATAAAGTGCCATGAGAGCCTCCTTATTACCTACTTATAGGATAGGTGAATAATATTTATATTTACCTACCATGTCAATAGGGGAAACAATAAAAGCAGAGAATAATCCCTGCTTTTATTCATCTTCATTAACAACATCCCTCTTTCTTCTCTTTTTTACAGCTTCAGTTAAGAGATATTCTATTTGGCCATTTAATGATCTAAATTCATCCTCAGCCCAAGATTGAAGCTCGTTAT
Organism: Bullifex sp.; assembly: GCF_034103065.1. NCBI lineage: Bacteria > Pseudomonadati > Spirochaetota > Spirochaetia > Spirochaetales > Spirochaetaceae > Bullifex > Bullifex sp. The sequence goes on from NZ_JAXEGN010000088.1 coordinate 6,979, forward strand.
AAAGAGAAGAAGAAACTCTTAATGGAATTTGTTTTTTACTATCTTTAGCTCCCATACTATACCAAATTAATAGATACTACCGGCATTTACAATAGGAGATGCTTCTTTATTTCCACAAAGCACAACTAAAAGATTTGATACCATCTGTGCCTTTCTCTCTTCATCGAGATCAACAACGTTATCATCTTTAAGTCTATCAAGAGCCATCTCAACCATTGATACAGCACCTTCAACGATTTTCTGTCTAGCAGCGATAATTGCAACTGCCTGCTGGCGTTGAAGCATTGCAGCTGCAATTTCAGGTGCATATGCAATCTGATTTAACCTTACATCGATAATTTCAATACCTGCATTAGCTACTCTTTGGGATAACTCTTCCTGCATCTCATTAGCAATCTTAGAAGCAGATCCTCTTAAAGTCATCTCCTCTTCATCATCGTTATCATTGATAATATCATAAGGATATAGCCTTGCTATATTTCTTATAGTTGAATCGGTTTGATTTGAAAGATAAGTCTTATAGTCATCAATATTGATAACAGCCTTAGTTGCATTAATAACTTTCCAAACAATAATAGCACTTACTTCAATTGGATTACCAAGAGAGTCATTTACCTTTTGAGAACCATTTGCAAAGGTTTGAATCTTCGTACTAATCTTTCTAGGAGCCATTTTAAAAGAAATTTGTTTTGCACTACCTTGCACTGCTTCTTTTGTTGCATCTTCTTCTGCTTTCTTTGGATAAATAGCAGTTGCAAATGGGTTTACAAAGTAAAATCCACTATCATAAACAGTACCATAGTACTTACCAAATAAGGAAAGTACTAATGCTTCATTAGGATTAATAACTCTTAAGCCTCCAAAACATATGCATGATGCAACAAATACAATAATACTTAATGCTAGCAATAAGCCAAATGTTAGACCATTAATAGCTAATCCTTCAAATAAAATAACATCAAAAACAAACAATAATACACTTAATAGTAAAACTATAATATTAACAATAAGACCTACAAAACCATTTAATGGTTTGATAATTCTTTCTTCTGATTGTTTCATAAGTAATCTCCTTTGATGATTTTTTATGATATCAAAATAATATCATCCTGCATTAATACTGTCAACATACATTGCCAATTACCCCTTTTTCATATATGTTTGAATAGAGGTAGATAAATTGATGCATAAAATAAAGAAGATATCCTTAATTATTACAATTTTACTTTTTTCAATATTTAGCTTAACCGCAGCTGAAGATGGTTCGATAAATTACTTTACGGACCTTGTTAATAATAAAGAATATAAAGACCTTTTAAAAACAGTATTTGATGACTGTGGCCTTGATACAGCATTAGATGGGTATAAGACTCTAACACAAAAAATATCAAGTTATAAATATGATCCTTGGATGCAAGATTTATCACTTTCTCGTGCCTGTATGATAGTTGCTAAATATGCAACTGAAGTTAAACCTGAAAGAAAAGATGTTGCTAAAGCATATATGCAAGCTGCAGATAAACTTCTTGAAAGTGGTATTGCTAAAGGCGCTCCAATTAGCGCATCAGAAATACTTCTAGCTCTTTCTAATTCGTTTTGGTATTTAATTGATGGTTCACTATCAAAGGGTATGGCATTTACTAAAATAGTTGATAATGCTTATAAAAATTATCCAGAAGATTTCCATGTCCTTTTAATGGCAGCTGATAGATATCTCCACTCCCCTGGTATTGCAGGTGGTAATAAGAAGAAAGGGTTAAAGCTCTTCCAAGATGCAGAGAAAATTATGGAAAAGCAAAAAACTGCAGAATGGGATCGCTTTACAATTTATGCAGGGCTTGCATATGGTTATTCAAAAAATAAGGACAAAGCAAAGGCTCTTGATTATGCTTTAAAAGCTCAAGAGATTTATAAAGCTGATAAGCAGGTAAATGAAATTATTAAGGAGCTAAGTTAAGTGGAATATCTATAATTGATATGGTATGATATAAAAACTTTGAAAATTAATTGAGGATGATTATCTTTTTATTATGAAAATACTACTGGTTTTGGATCAATTTGATGGTGCTAATAATGGCAATACTATTACTGCTCGCAGATTGTTTTCAATATTAAAGAAGCATGGACATGATGTAAGAATTCTTGCATCTGGTGAATCAAGAGATGATAAGTGGGGACTTCCTGTAGTTAAGGTTCCTATCTTTGATGGTCTTATTCGAAAGCAAGGATTTGTATTTGCAAAACCAGTAAAAGAAATAGTAGAAGAAGCAGTTAAATGGGCAGACTTTGTCCACATCGTTATGCCATTTATGGTTTCAAAAATGGCAACCAAAATGGCAATTAAATACAATAAGCCTATGACTAGTGCTTTCCATGTTCAACCAGAAAATATTTGGTTTTCTGTCCATCTTGGAAACTTCAAACCATTAATTAGTCTTACTTATTTTGTAGGTAGAAAGTATATATATAAATATCATAAGTTTATACACTGCCCTAGTAATATGATTAAAAACCAGCTAGTCAAACACCACTACAATGCAGATATTAGAGTAATCTCAAATGGTATAGAATCTGACTTTGTATATAGGAAAAAAGATAAAGATGATATTTTTAAAAATAAATTCTTAATCGTAATGAGTGGTCGATATTCATACGAAAAGAGACAAGATTTAATAATTAAAGCTGTTAAGAAATCAAAATATGAAAAAGACATTCAAATATTCTTAGCAGGCCAAGGTCCTGTTGAAAAGGAATATAGGAAGTTAGCAGAAGGCTTAACAAACCCAATAATGATGCACTTCTTAACAAAGGATCAATTAAAGGATTTATTTAGTCAAACAGATTTATATATCCATGCATCAGATGCAGAAATTGAAGCGATGAGCTGTATGGAAGCATTTGCTTCTGGTCTTGTTCCTGTTATTTCAAATAGTAAACGCTCTGCAACACCGCAATTTGCTCTCGACGATAGAAGTTTATTTGAAGCTGGTAATAGCGATGATTTAGCATCTAAAATTGATTACTGGTTTAAGCATCCAAAAGAGAGAAAAGAAATGGAAATCAAGTATGCAGAAAGTGCTAAAAAGTATGCTCTTGAAGAATGCGTAAATCAAATGGAAAAGATGTTTAATGATGCAATAAATCAAAAGTAAAGATTAAAGCTCACAATGTTGAGCTTTTATTATATCCTCTAATATCAAATATCAAAGGGATATTCTATTCAATAAATAATAAACTATACTGTTATTCTTTTTACAGTAGGTATAGTATATTATTGCATACCTTTAATTTGGTAAGAATAATATCGTTTTCAAAGAATATTTTTGTCAAAAAGGTATTATTTTTTATTAACATAAGAAGTCCTCCTCGCTTTCTTCCATAACAGAAAGAGAAATATGAGCCTCTAAACACCTGACAATTACACCACGAATAGATTTTGCAACTAGTATTCTTGTTGTGCCTTCACTACTATCTTCTGTATCAATTAGCCCTCTATCCCTAAAACCTCTAACACACGTGGTGTAGACAAACCCATTTTTAGCAAGCGCTTCTTTTAAAACAGAGCCAATTATAAAAACTCTGTTTGGCTCAATTTTG
>NZ_JAXEGN010000089.1:0-7879 GCF_034103065.1 Bullifex sp.
CTGTTTCATAGAATAAGCGAAGAATATACTCACTAAATAGCTTTTGTAATTTATCAGTACTGATAATTCCTGAATTAATTAACGAAATAGGTAGTGATGAAAATAAAGTTCTTCCTGTGAAAGAATAAAATCTATCGGCAAAACGCAAAAATGGCTTTAAAGTAGCAGGAAGAAATCCGTCTTTAACAAATTCAACCTCACACGATCCTACGTTATAAGAAAAAACCTTTAAAGCATTAGTACTCAACAAAGATACTCTTTCAACTTCAAATAGGTCGAAATCATCTCGCTTTCTTCTTAGCTCATCGAGCTTATATGAGTATCCACCATCACGAATTACCATACTCATTAGCTCTTTATCGCTCTTATTTGGATATTCGGTTTTTAGTTTTGCTACCTTTAAATCAATTTCATTATGTAAAAGTGTACTATCTTGAGAAAGCTGAGAAATTCCATGTCTTCCATTTTCACAAATTTTAGAAAGCTCATTAACTAAGAAATTAGCATCACAACCAAGAATTCTTTCTACATTTTCTTCATCTTGTGCAAATACTGAGCGAGCTAGATTTGAACATGTATTTACTTCTTCATCTGAATAACAAGGGAAAAAGAACTGCTTAACTAAGGTATCACGATATAAAATGTAGTGAGACGGTGAAACCAAATTTTCCTTAACTTGAACAACTGAATAGTTTTCAATGTACCATAATAAACGCTTTACTGCATCTTTATTTAAGGCTTTAATTCTATTCCAATCCTTTTCTTTAATATCACGATTAGCAGAAAAGCCTCTTTCAGAATAAAACTTTTTAGATTGTACTATTGATTGAAGCAATAGTGGCAAGAAAGATGCTTCCATCTTTGATAAGTCATCGTTTTTTGAAAGATGAATTCTTCTTTCTTCCCACGCTGCCATTTTTAACATTTCAAGAGGATAGTACATAGAGATGATCTTTGCGATGCTGACAACATCATTCTCAAAATATACTAAAGCCTCCTGTACATTTCTCTTTGCTTTATCAAGCCGCATAGTGTCAGCTAAATTATTATTTTGAAAGATCATGTAAATATCCCTTTATTTTAAACCCATTACCTGTTTTCTATAAGCTTTTAGACCTTCAGCTAAACATTTACCTGCAAGTCTAAGTTCATCCTCATTTAATACGTATGCAATTCTTGCTTGTGTCTTTCCTAAACTCTTAGTTACATAGAAATCTTCAGCAGGAGCAAACATTACGGTTGAACCTTTATAGTTAAAATCCCTTAACATAAAGATTGCAAAACGTTCAGCGTCATCAACCGGGAAATCAACAACAAAGTAGAAGGCTCCCTTTGGTCTTGATAGTTTACATCCCGGTATTTCTTGAATTGCACTAACTAAAGTATTTCTTCTTCTCTCATACTCTTTAACAACATCATCAATATACTCTTGAGGAGCTGTTAATGCAGCAGTTGCTGCGACCTGCTCTACAGCAGGAGGACAAAGTCTAGCTTGAGCTAGCTTCATTGCACTGTTAAGGACATCTTTATTGTAGCAAACAATTGCACCAATACGTGAGCCACACATACTAAAGCGCTTTGAGAAAGAGTCAATACAGATGATTCTATCCTTATATTCAGGGAAGGTTAAAATACTTGTAAATGATTCTCCATCATAACAGAACTCTCTATATACTTCATCAACGATTAAAAAGATATCGTGCTTTTTGCAAAGCTCTAAAAGATGAGTTAACTCTTCCTTTGAGTAAACATGTCCAGTTGGGTTATTAGGAGAGCAAAGTAAAATAGCCATAGTCTTTTTTGTTATTTTTTCTTCAAAATCATCAATTGAAGGTAGTACAAAGGCATCATCAACCTGGCTAGTTACTGGAACCAAATTAACCATAGCAATGTTAGCAAAGGTAGAAACGTTAGTATAAAATGGCTCAGGAATAATTACTTCATCATATGGGTCACATAGAGTCATAAATGCAAATTGAAGCGCTTCAGATCCACCTGTTGTAATCATAATGTTGTCAGGAGTTACACTAACACCATATTTTTCATAGTATTTACAAAGTGATTCTCTAAGCTTTAATTCACCTTCTGATACACCATAGGCAATAACCTCTTCATTATAGCCATTAATTGCATTAATAGCTTCCTTTGGAGTCTTGATATCTGGTTGTCCAATATTTAAGTGAATTACATGTATACCTCTCTTTTCAGCTTCTCTTGAATAAGGTACTAACCTTCTAATAGGAGAACACTGGAAAGAAGAGATTCTTTTTGACATTTGCATCTCTAATTTCTCCCCATCATTTTAATTATCAGTCTGGAAGCTTGGTTTCCTCATCTCCACTTGTTAAAGCTCCTGATTGTGACTGATCAATAAGCTTTTGAATAAACTTTCTATTATCAAGAAGAGGTGAAATAGATCTTCCGTGGTGTAGTCTTGAAATAACACGAGCGAAGAGCTCAGTAACATCAGCTTGTACAAACCACTCTTTTTCTAACAAATCTTTACCTTGGTAAACTGCATTTGTACCAATAATTCTATAGAATACACCTTCCTTATAAGCTGCATCAAAGTTTTCAACTGCATTACCATTAAAGAATGGAAGAGATACCATACAGATAATCTTTTTTGCACCAAGCTTCATAAGCTCTCTCATGGCAATAATCATTGTACCACCAGTTGCAATCATATCATCAGCCATCAAGACGGTCTTACCTCGTACATCACCAAGTAAGTTAATGCTCTTAATGTTACTATTCTTTGCATCTTTACTAACTATAGAATAGTCTCTTTCCTTATAAAGCATAGCAAGTGGTCTATGGAGGCCTTGTGCATAGAATTTATTTCTTGAAACAGCACCTGTATCAGGGGATACAACTACTAAATCAGGATCAGCAAGGTCGATAACCTTTCTTAAAGCAATTAAGGTTTGGTATGAACCATGTAAATTCTCAAGGTGACAAGTTCTAAATGCATTTTCAATTTCTCTTGAGTGGATATCAAGTGTAATAATTCTTGATACTCCAAGCTGTTCAGAGATACGAGCAAATAAGCTTGCAGTTAAAGCTTCTCTTCCTGCCTTTTTATGTTGTCTTGCATATGGATATGTAGGAAGAACTAATGTAATTGAAGCAGCACCAGCTAAACGCACAGCATCAACTGTTGTAAATAAGAACATTAAGTGGTCGTTTACACTAAGTGGCTGTGGATCTTCTAAACCAGCAACCTTAATTGGTGCACAGTTAGATACATCATAAATAATATAAACGTTAAGACCTCTGACTGGATCAATTAACTCAGCCTTCTCCTCACCGTTAGCAAAGCGAGTATACTTAACATTGATTGTGAAATCTGGACAGTAGAAAGATGAAGGACGTTTACCGGTAGGAATTTTCTTACTATCAAGGTCATCCATCAAAGTAACAGTTTTTAAAAGCTCTTCCTCACTAATATCATGACGTTTGCTTAGGGCTTTTGAAACCTTTTCATAGCGATCTATATAAAGCCTTCTTAAATGCTTTACAACCTTCCCTGCAAAATACTCTGTGCCAGGGCCTGCGATAACTCCAAGTTTGTGTGGCTTAATGATACTCATGGCTTATACTTTATAAAAGAAGGTATAAAAGTTCAACACGAGAAGATGAACTATTGATATATTCTGTTGCCACATTTTTACTATTTGTTCAATTTTTTTACAAAAAAATATTTTACAAAGATTTCACAAAACCAACACATTATGATTCTTTACGCTATGATTTTTAATTTGTTAGTTTTTTCTTGATATGAATATTTTACTAACGATTTTTAAAATTGCAGGTTCAGTAGGATTATTCTTATATGGAATGAAACTACTCTCTGACGGACTACAAAAGTGCGCTGGAGCAAAAATGAAAGCAATATTACACCTTATGACAGGTAATCGCTTTCTATCGGTATTAACGGGAATATTAGTAACTTTGATAATCCAATCATCGTCAGCTGCTACAGTAATGGTCGTTTCCTTTGTAAATGCATCCTTAATGAGCCTTACACAAGCAATTGGCGTTATTTTAGGAGCAAATATAGGTACTACAATAACTGGTTGGATCGTAGCCATCTTAGGCTTTAAGATGGATATTACAGTATTAGCACTATTTGCTATTGCTATTTCACTTCCACTAATGTTTTCAGAAAAAACAAAACTAAAGGAAGTATCAGAAATCTTTTTAGGATTTGGTATTTTATTCATAGGTCTTGAATTCTTACAATCCTCAATGCCTGATATCTCTGAAAACCAAAACATTATTCATTTCTTATCACGCTTTGAAGATCAATCAATTACCTCAATGCTTCTTTGTGTACTTGCAGGAACAATTTTAACAATTATTGTTCAGTCCTCATCTGCTACGATGGCAATTACAATTACTATGGCTTACCAAGGCTGGATTGGCTTATATACAGCATGTGCACTATGTCTTGGTCAAAACATTGGTACTACAGTAACTGCATACCTTGCCTCTGTTGGAGCATCAACAAATGCTAAGAGAGCTGCTCTTGCGCACATATTTTTCAATGTAATTGGCTCTGTAATAGCAATGATTTTGTTTAGACCAATGATATATTTAATAAACAGTATTACTCCAGGTGATATATACACAATGCAAGGTGAAGAATTAAGAGAGACACTTCCTGCATTTTTAGCAATGTTCCATACCCTCTTTAATACAGCTAATACACTTCTATTCTTTCCATTTATTAATAAATATTCGGCTTTCATTACAAAACTTGTTAAAGATAAGAAGGTATATGATGAGGATTGTTACCACTTTTCATATATCTCAGGACCTTACATGGAAGCTCCAGAGCTCTATTTATTAGCTGTAAATGGTGAAATTAAAAAGATGGCTAATCTTACAGACGATATGTTTAAAACATATACTGAGGCCTTTGCAAGAAACGATATTGATATTAATAAAATAGTTCAGGACTTAAAGAAAAAGGAAGACTATGCTGACCAAATGCAGGAGCAGCTTACTAATGTGTGTGTTAAAGCTCAAAAGGAAAACATGGTTGCCTCTGGCTCTGTTTCGACATTCTTACGTGTAATTGATGAGCTTGAATCTGTTACAGATAGTATCTTTAACCTAATCAAACTTACTCAGCAAAGACTTGAGCAGAAATTAACCTATACACAAGAAGAGGAACAAGAAATACGATCCTTAATCGATTTAGTCTCCTCATTTATTACATTTATTACAGAACACGTTGATCAGGGCTTAAAGAAGGTTGATCTAGAAACTGCTCAAACCTATGAAAGAAGCATAAATAAACAGCATAAAACTCTTTCAGAAAGAATTCACTCTCGTCTTGGAAAGGGAGCTGATGATGTTGCGCTAGAATTAATAATGCTCGAGATTGAACGCAACCTCGAGCACATTGGTGACTACTTAATTAATATTGCAGAGTGTTACCACAATGTCACAAAGCACACTCCACTTCCAAGTTCAATTACCAAGTAAGTAAAGTAAGACTATTTCTTCCTGTTAATTTTTCATAACAGTTTTGGTAGAATTCACTCTTGTCTATGCAGATGGCTTCAAGGTCATCTGCTTCTTTTTTTACCATATCAAGTCTTAAATTATTAGCAGCACCGATACTAGTTCTACTTTTTAAAGCCTCATATGGATCATCAGCTTTAACATTCTCTAAGCTAAGGCCTACTTCCTTATAACTATCTCTAAAACTTTTACCTTCCTTAACCATTCTAAATACCTTATCGGTTGCATATAGCTCACTTTTGCATGCACCAACTAGCTTTTCTTCATGAACGACCAAGCCGTCTACCATGCGAGCCATTATTGCAACTAAATCAAAGGTTGCACGAATGCCCTCAATAACAGGTTCTTTAGTATCTTGGAAATCACGGTTGTAGCCGCTAGGAAGGCTTCTAATTGTATCCTTTACTCTCTCTGAACAGGAAGTAATTAAACTACTTCTACTTCTTGCTAACTCTAAGCCGTCAGGATTTTTCTTCTGAGGCATAATTGAACTTCCGGTTGTAAGTTCCTTTGGAAGTGAAAAATAACCAAACTCAGGAAGGGTAAATAGAATTAAGTCTTGGCTAAGCTTACTTATTGTTAGTGCAATATATGAAAGAGAATCTAAAAGAATAGCTTCAAATTTACCTCTAGAGTTATTTGAGTATAAAACATTATTTTGTACCTTCTTAAAACCTAGTAATGAAGCTGTAAGCTCTCTATCTAGGAATATTGGAGTTCCATAGGAAGCTGCAGAACCTAATGGGGACTGGTCAAGTAAATCGTTAACACTTAATAATAGCTTTACCTCATCGATAAGCTCTTCAGCAAAGGACGCACTCCAAAGACCTACAGAAGAAGGCATTGCAAGCTGCATATGTGTTCTACCTGGCATTGGTACAAACTCATATTCTAGTGCAAAAGCTAAAAGCTCTTTAGCAAAGGAAATTGTTTCTGCTGCAATCTTGATGGAAGCTTCTCTCATGTAAAGTCTTAAAGCTGTCTGGACTTGGTCATTTCTACTTCTACCTGTATGAATTCTTTTTCCAGTTTCTCCAAAACGTGAACTCAAGTAACCTTCAATTGCGGTATGACAATCCTCATCCTCTTCTTTAATTTCAAAACCTGTTGTGAGCTTCTTTTCTATTATTTCATTTAAACCTTGCTTTAACTCCTCAAGTTCAGAGTTAGATAGGATGTTAATTTTATTAAGCATTGTTGCATGGGCAATTGATGCAACAACATCACTAATTAATAGTTCTTGGTCTAGGATGTAATCATTTCGAACTGTGAAATGTTGCATGAGTAAATCAAGTGAATAATTCTTCTGCCAAAGTTTAGCCATTTTTTCTCCAAAATAGAAAAACTACATTTTTTATTATTATAAGTATGAAATATTTAACTGTTTTTCTTTTAATTCTTTTATCACTAATTGGATGTCAAAGCCAAGAGCTTATTGAAGTTTTTAATATGATTAGTGCAGAAGATAAAACTCTTCCAAAACTAATTAGCTTAAAGGTCGAGGATCAAGAAAGTGCTAGTGTTGAATTTAATGAGAATATTAAGATAAATAAAATTTATCTCGATAGCAATCCTATTTCTTGGGAATATATTACTCCATCAAAGGTAAAAATTAAATTTAACCAAAAGCTCAAAGTAAGCCAAAAATATGAGTTGTATTTCATTGCTCAAGATTTAAAAGGCAATACCTCAAGCTTCCTTTTTACCATCTCTGGTACAAACCCAAATATCCCAATATTAAAAATTACAGAGTTATCCTCAAAGGGGACAGATACACAACCAGAAAGGATTGAACTATTTGCACATAGTAGTGGAAATACTGAAGGTATTTATTGCGCAAACGGAACAAAAGGTAATGAAAGCTATGGCTTCACCCTTCATTCAATCGATGTGAAACGAGGAGACTACATAGTAATTTACTGGAATAGTGAACCTGAGAAAGAAAGCTTTATTAATAAAACTGGAAATACCGCATACCTAGTAAAAGCTAATAGTCCGACTAAGCTTGCTACAAATAATGGTTGCTTTGTAATTTATGATAGCATTAGTGGAAATGGTACTATTCTTGATGCTCTAGTTTATTATGATGGAGAAGCAACTACATATTCAAACCTTGGAAGTGCTAGCGTTGAAAAAAGCTACAACGAGCTTAAAAATGAATTTGAATGGTTCGATGAACCAGTACTTGCAAAATTCACAACAAGTACAAGAACAATTAATAGGTATAATGGAAGTGATGATACAAATCGCTCAGCTGATTTTTATATCTGTGACACAAAAGGTATTTCTTTTGGAAATAGTAATACTGAAACTTTATATAAGCCAGAAATCTAGGGTTGGAAAA
>NZ_JAXEGN010000090.1:0-2822 GCF_034103065.1 Bullifex sp.
TCCAAAGTGCTGAAAGATTTGTCCATCTTCATAAGTTACTGCAATTCTCATTGTACTATCTCCTTTAGTATTGAGTTTATATTTTTCTGTTTGATCAAGGGTTATTATATTCCCGCCTGATATAATTAGTTTTCTTGCTTCGACGATAGCTATAGAGAGTTTTTTTCGAGCACTCATATAAATTGCTTGTACAGAAGACCTTGATATTCCCATACGTTTAGCACACTCTTCTTGATCAAGTCCTTGGTAGTCTAATAGATTTATTGTTTCAAATTCATCAAGAGTAAGAGTTACAAAATTATTATTTTTTGATTCTGTTGGTGTGAAAATATAGTTATCCGGAAGAATTGAAACTAACCTACATTTACACGGACGTGACATTAAAAACTCCTATTATTGGCATATGCCAGTAATAGGATAGTAAATATTATTATTAAGTGTCAATCTGTATTTTGTTATCTTTTGTTTTGAGTTTGTATTTTACATTAGCTATATTACCTATGCGTTATAAATAAAAATCAAAGTCACTTCGTCTTCATACTTTTCTTAACCATAAACTTTTATTTTATAATTTCATTTTTATTTTTATTGAATATTAAATAATTATTGTGTACCTTGTTGTTAATGGAGGGAAAAATGAAAAAAATCATTTCAATTTTAGTTGCTCTTGTTGTTTTGATGTCATTAATGAGCTGTACAACAGTTAGTCCTCTTGCTGCTACTTCAAATCCTGTTGGAGAGAAAGTAGGACATGCGTCTGCAACATATCTCTTTGGTTTTATACCACTTACATTCAATGCAAACCACGGTATTCAGAAGGCTGCTAAGGACGGTAATATTACTGAGATCTCAACAGTTGATGTTAAGGAGACTTGGTACGTTCTTTGGACTGATGTTTCCACAGTAGTAACAGGTAAGTAAGTCTCAGATGGAGCAAATGAACAGCCTCTTTATAAAGAGGTTGTTCTTTTAAATGCATATGAAAAAAATATTAATTTCATTATTTTTGTTTACTTTATTAATTTCTTGTACAACATCTAATGTAATGTCTTTTTCTACACAGGAAGGCCCTCGTCTTTTTATTAAACCTGTTATCCTTGATGGAAATTATAAAGTAAAGACGGATATGAACATTCCTTGTGATGATTTTAAAATCAGTGGGGATGTAGTAGTTAACTATTCAGTATTCTTCCCTGCAGGAAATGAGCCTAACATTAAATCAGCAGCACTTGTATTTGACGTTAATGGAGAAACCATTAATGTTCTTAATCCTGTAATGATGTTTATTGAAAGTGCAGGTGGAAAGACACAGGAAGCACGTTTCACTTCAGTTTTACCTGCAGAGTCGATGAAGAAAATGTGTGAAAATGCAGAGTTTGTATCAGCTTCGCTATACATTAAAGACAAGGTAATTCCACTTAATGTATCAAAGCTTTCAAAAGCCCTTAGAGAACTAAGTCTTAACTTGCTTTGACATTATTAACAACGATTAGTACTTATTGTAGAATCTTTATTATTAATAATTCTAACGTATTCTTTTGTCTTATAGTAATATAGGGCCAAGAACTATTTCTAGGCCTGTCTCTTGGACGTTTGGGTTTATCAGAGACAGGTTATGTTTTATGGTATACCAGGATTTCTTTATTAATTTGTGTATGTTAAAAAATCTAGTTAAACTAACTCTTTCAATAATACAATATAACACACCAGATTTTATTGCCATCCTAGAAGTTAGTATGGTAGGTAGCTAAGAAGGACACTAATTAATTGTAGGTAAAACTTTTTTTATTAAGATGAAAGCCTGTGATTTTGAATTTTCATGTATCAATATTAGTAATTGTGTGTCTTAAAACTGAAAATTAGCTACATCAAATATGTTTTTCGAGTTTTGCCAATTCTACTTGTCACACTAATAGCATTGATATGCTTTGTAGATAGTAACTCATCCATTTCTTTAGCAGCATTTTTATATAATAGAGGGTTAAAGTGGTTAATGATGTAAGAAACATTTTTGACTTTACCTTTATTATTTATACACAGTGCTCTAATTGGTGCTGATATCCTAAAAACCCAAATTGGAGTACATATTGTGACGCTATCATAGAGAGATAAATCAATTGGCTCTATTTTCATTGGCCAATGATGAATGGCAAAGCGCCCACACCACCAAAATCCAAGAGTACCTTCTGTTCTTTCCTTTGTTTTTACTTCAATTAGTGTTGCACCCAGTCTATTTGCTTCCTCATAGGCAAGGAGCTTTGTGTATCCAAGTCGTGAGAAATATACCACTGCTTTACTTAAATCTCTATTTATGTTTTTGGAATTACTTTCATTAAAAGTCATGTGCTCTTGTCTATAGAATACAAAGGCCATATAAGCTAAGAAGAACTGTATAAAGCTAAAAATGAAGTATGAATTTGAGAGGAAGTTTGAAGGAAATATTACAAGCTGTATTACAATCCAGAGGTTTAATAAAACTCCAGATATCATACTAATAATATTTCCAGCTTCTTTCTTTTTAATAATAAAAAATGATGAAATTAAATTTGGAATTCCATTAATGAGTAATAGTGCAATACCAGGAAATATATAATCTTGGTAAAGGTATTCATGAAGTGGTAGGGCTTTAAAATAAGGAAGAAGTGTTTCCATTTTCAATAGATGTCCATCAGGAGCTAAAAACATCATAGTTGATCCATATACTGCACCAAGACCAATAAAAAGATTCATAAAAAGCAAGAATTTTGAAACTATATTATACCTTGATTTCATCCTATAACCTCCCATTACTATAAAAAGCGATAAAGTTTATTACATGGTTT
>NZ_JAXEGN010000091.1:0-3070 GCF_034103065.1 Bullifex sp.
ATGACAAATATGGTGCTGTTCCTTTTACATTGCTTGGATCTGCAGAGTATGTTCAGCATGAAGGTTCAAAACCTATGAGTATTGTTTGGAAATTAAGAAGGCCAATACCAGCTAGGTTTATCACAAGTCTAAGTAGGGGAATTGCTCTCTAATGATATCGGGTAATGAAAATTCTAATCTGTTTTTAATATACTTCTATCATATGAAAAATCGGTTATTCTAATAGCTTACCCTTAAATTATCATATTCAATGACCTTAAGTGCCTAAGCAGTCACAATGTATAACTTAGGCACTTGTTAGAATATTACTTATATGCTTTTGAAGCACCATATTCTGCTTGGGATGAAGTAAATCCCTAAAATTCAAGTTGTTCAACAAGCCCTTGATAGGAAAATGGCATATATATATCAAATACCTCTTTGCAGAACTTAATGCATTACGCTCTCCTGCTGTTGCAGCAAAAACCAACGATATCGAAAGTGTAATGACTATTAGAAATGTAATTATTTTTTTCACGTATTCCCTTCCATTCAAAATATATATATCAGTATAAATAACATTATTGTAAGACAAAATATTGGGTTGCATTTAAGTTTTCAATTAACCTCTTTATATATAAATACTAATTAGAAATCCATAGTGGTAGACTTCTATGCTATACTACATTTGAATATGCAACTGACCCAAATTTCTGCATGATTTTTTATTATATTCGTGATTACGTTGCAAAGCATGGCACTGTTGTTGAGATAGATGAAAGTAGCATTAGCAATACATTTCCAAAGGATAGTTTAAAAGATCAATCTTGGATAAAGAATACTTGGACTAAAAGTTATTCTGCTAGTCGTCTTGATGAAAGGTTAATAGAACTTCCTGATGATAATGAAAATGAAGATAAAATAGTGAAGTGTAAGGATGTTATATATCATTACAGTTCTAAAACTATTAAAGAATCATTAAAGTGCTTATATGATTTTAAATGCCAAATTTGTGGTGATGTAATATTAAGAACAGGATGGAATAAAGATCTTTCCAGAGCAAATCAGTGGGTTGATTTAAATGCTGATGTACACCATATTCTTCCATTATCTAAACATGGTCCAGATAAAAGAGCAAATATGCTTTGTCTTTGCCCATCGTGTCATAGAAAGTTCCATACTGGTGAATTTGAACTAAAAGAAATTAATAATAAGATTACTTGTGTTGATCAACTTTTAGGGCATAAGAAGGTGGTAAATCAAAAACACCCAATAATTCTTTTCTGATTTCCTAGTTTCATATTATTTGTCTTGACATACATAATTTTGGGACGCAATATGAATCCCATAAAAGGAGAGGGAAGAATGAAAAAATATTTATTAGTTCTAATTTCATTAATCTTAACATTATCGCTATTTATCTCATGTGATAATGGAAATAAGACACCTAGCTCTACAAAAGAGGAAAAACCGACAACAACATCTGAAATTGTTATTCTAGATTTTATCGAAGTATCAAATTCTAGAGGTTTAACGAAATTCCCAGAAACAGGTAATCCATTTGGTACTGTCGATGGAAATGATAAAACTAAACCAGAATTAGTAAACATGGCAGATCGTACAACTTATGGATTATGGATGAGCTGTAATGTAATGAGATCACTCCCTATTCTCCCTGGATTAAAAAGTGCAAATGCTGATGCTGATGATTATGTTGAAAGCATAAAAAATAAAGACCTTATAGGATATGGATTTCCTATTAAAGTAGTTGAGGCTAAGACAACTAGTGATGGTGTTTACATCGTATACGATGTTTTAGAAGATGGAAAAGTAAATGGAAAAATTGAGTATTATTACTCTAATGTTGAAAAGAAATTCTCTTATAGAGAAATTGTAGCTCCTTTATTTGGATTATTTGGTGGTGACCAAATATTTGTATTTGAAATGTTCAATGTACCTGTAGAAAAAACTCAAGATGGTTACTCGTTTAAAGCTGGTGAGCTATACAATAATGGATCTTCATTTAGGCATGTTAGTTTTATATATGATACTCTTTCGATGACCCATCAAAGAAAAGATACTAATAAAATAGATAGATTTATGGTAGAAGACTCAAAGATTGTTATGAACTATAGTGGTAAGAAAGTAACTTCTATGGAGTATGAGAAGTATACTAGTAATAAGCCTACAGATGTAAATATACCAGGTATTTTTCTAACAGAATTAATCGATAGTACATATAATCCGATTTATGTTGGTCCTGATGAGACTACACGACTAGATGCTTTGCAACTTGAAGCTCAAGTAGAGTTCCTTAAGAAAATATTTAATGAAAGAAGCTTTGCTTTTGGAGGTTATAATTCTTTATCAGATTTCAATAGCTCTAGCTTAGAATATCTTGCTGGAAAACAAGAATTATTAAAGAATTACACCACTTATGATGATAAAGAGTATAACGGAATAGGTTTCCCTCTTTCTTATGATTTAAGTAGGAATATTGGTGCATGTCTTTATAATAGTAATGGAACAGTACATGAAACACATTTTGATTCAAATGCTGGTTCGGCATATTCTTTTACTCCTTTTGTATTAAAACAGTTTAAAAATTGCTTTGATTCTGAAGACATAATAAGTTTTGATCAATTTGTTGCGTTGATGTTTAAGAACCTAGGACTTAATAAGTATGCTGAGGATCCTGTATCAAGGAAGGAATTGCTTAAAGATTCTTATAATAATTAGGATTAAAACAATATTTTAATAAGACCATCCTTTATTGTGTTCTCATAAATAGAGGGTGGTTTTTGTTTTAATTAGGAAAAGGTTAATAACTATTTGGGTTTTTATTGACAGGAATTTGATTGTGATTAATACTGATATTATCAGTGATAATATCAATGAACTTGGAGTAGTTAGATGGATAATAATGAAAGAGAGAAATACCTAAATATTTTAAAAGAAGAGTTGCTTCCCGCTCTTGGTTGTACAGAGCCAATTGCTTTAGCCTATGCAGCAAGTAAATGTAGAGAGATATTAGGCCAAGAAGCTGAAGTAATTGAAGCAGAGTGTAGTGCTAACATTATTAAAAATGTCA
>NZ_JAXEGN010000092.1:0-14510 GCF_034103065.1 Bullifex sp.
TAAATGGAAGATTAAGAGTTACCATCATAACCTCCTAATACAATAACTGTTGCTCTACGTTCTGCGTGGCAATTTACTGTAACTGCAACAGGAAGACCTGCAATGTGAGTTGCAAAACTTTCAATTGCAACAGACAAACAAGTGTTGTCCCCTCCAAGTCCACCTGGTCCAATGTGAAGCTCATTAACTGCTTGTCTAATCTTATTCTCTAGCTCTCGATATCTTTTATCTGGATTAGAGTCCTCTCTTAGTAGAGCCTTCTTACTTAAGAAAGCGGCTTTATCCATTGTACCACCAATACCTACACCTAAGAAAACAGGAGGACAAGGTTTTCCTCCCGCTTTTTTCATTATATCAACGACAGCGGCAACAACATCACTTTCACTTGCTGTTGGATTTAGCATTCTTACGGATGAACAGTTTTCACTTCCAAAGCCCTTAAGAAGTATTCTAATTGTAATATCAGAACCCTCTACTAATTCATAATTAATTACTATAGGTAAGTTATTTGCTGTATTGGTTCTATCAAAAAGGGGGTCCTTTACAACACTTTTTCTAAAGTAGGCATTTTTAGCAGCAGCTTTACATCCTTGATTTATTTCATTTTCAAGGAGAGACATATTAAACTTTGCTTTTTTACCTACACTAACCAAAACCCAAAACATTCCTGTATCTTGGCAGAGAGGAAGAAGGGTCTCTTTACTTACTTCGATATTCTTGAGTATGTTATCAAGAACGACTTTACCTAAAGAACCAGTTTCAATACTATCAGCTCTTTTAATTGCTTTTTCAACATCATCTGGTAATATTCTTACCGCTGATGAAAGTGCATTTTCAATGCTTTTGCTCAGTTTCATGCATTACATCATACCAAACAGTTTTATCCATTACCAGTGATAGAAACATATCTAGTAATATGATACCTATCGCTACACCTAATACCAAGCCTAAGAAATCTGCAGCAAGATCTAATAATTCACAATTTCTTCCAGCAATTGGCTGTAATAATTCTATTACTAAGCCTAATAGAGTTCCTATAGTAATTGAGAGTGCAATTGTCTTAGTATTGTAAGAAATAAAAATAATACTCTTATCCCCACTCTTTCTCTCTTTACGTGCTTCCATAAATGCTGGAAGGTGAACTAAAGTTAAAAAAAGGGAAAATCCAAGAGCTGTATATGCTATTGAGTGAGCAATCTTATCATTTGATATCAATTCTTCAGGTACTGAAGAAAAAGAAAAGAAAGAAAAAGTAATTATTAATACAATAGAAATAGATAGAAGCACAACACCAATAGCTCTAACTGTTTTTTTGATTGATAACTGCATATTTAATTTAAACTCCATTTTCCAAAGAAGGTAACAGACAACCTTGAAAAAGATTATTTTCTTCCATGTAGGCTTCCAAATCCTCAATTAAATCTCGTTTATCTGGATATATTATTGGATATACCAACCTTGCTCTTGGGGTTTCTGTCATTAAACGTTCAATTATGATATTACTTTTTAACCTCGAAATAATGTATGAAAGTAACATAATATGACGTTTATAACTAATAGAAGCAAAGCAACCTTCTTCTAAATATCTTCTTTCAAGTTCAGTGTTATGAGTAATGTGGATGTTATGAATTTTAATACCATCACAATTAGTGTCATTTATTATTTTTATTAGTTTATCAATGCTTGATAAATCATCATAGCTTGGCATTAGTAAAACATGAGCTGTGACGTGTAAACCATGTGCTTTAGCTCTCTTAACTGCAGAAATAAAACACTCTACATCATGCCCACGATTAATCTTCTTTAGTGTATCATCATTAGCACTTTGAAGTCCTAATTCTACCCAAACATCTCTATTTTCAGTTTCATAACTTTTAAGCAATTCACACACTTCATTTGATAGTAAATCAGGTCTTGTAGATACTATTAACTGTCTAAAATCATATAAGCTTAATGCATAGTCATATACTTTTTTTAGGTTTTCAACACTATCATAGGTATTTGAGTATGACTGAAAGTATAGAGCTGCTTCATCTGCCTTGTACCTACGTTTTATAAAGCTAAGCCCTCTTTTAACTTGCTCTTCAATTCCTGCTATCCTTGCTTTTAATAGTTCTTTCTTTAGTTCATATCCTTTTTCAAAGGTCCTTTGATAAACAGCTACAGCACCACTTCCATCGCAGAAAATACAACCTTTACTTCCATCTTTATCTCTATTAGGACATGAAAAACCACCATCGACACCAACGCGATAGAGCTTTTTACCATACTTTTCATCTAAATAAGAAGAATAAGTAAGCCACCTCATCTAATGTATAACCCTATAGATAATTTATTTTTTGATGATATAGCAAGGTTTAGATTTATATCAAAAACATCAGCGCTGTATAGACTTAAATTAATAATTGGTCCAAATGAAATATCATTTAACATGGTAAATGGGAAAATTGAATTATTATTTAAATCCGTAAAGTTAATAAAGCCCCCAAGTGATAACTTCAAATATTTATTTTCATATAGATTATAAGAAACTTCACCCATTATTCTATCCTTTGAAAGATCAGAAAAGAGGTCGATATTATATGAGGATGCTAATCTAATATCATCTCTAATAGCACTTAATGATAGTGCGATATTAACCTTATTTAAATATATAGAAAGGTCATACTTTGCATCATAAAATAAATTATTATTGTATCCTGCAAATAGTTTTACATTTAATTGGTAGTAATTTGATTTCGATGTATATGTAAAACCACCTCCTAGTCGATATAAAAAGCTTTTATTAGAAAAGACATCAAAGGAAGTATAATCTGCAAAAATAGAGAAATCTAAACGCTTATTATTAGAAATATGATTTGTAAAAAGAGTTGTAAATGAAAGTCTACCATCTTGGCTTACTTCATGATTTTTCAAACTGGTAATTGAAGAAACTGAGTAAGATCCAAAACCACCTTCTAATAAAAATGCTATATCTAAGTGATCAACTAGAGGATAAGAGTACTCAAATGAAAGTAAATTGATACTTCCAATTTTCATACTTCCACTTATCTTTCCATATTCAGTAAAATATGTGGCTCCTAATGTAACGCTTGGACTTAAGAAGATGTAGCCATCCTTAAAATTTGTTCTAAAAGAAAGGTCACTTGAAAGTCCTATAGATAGATTTACAACTCTATCATCATACTTTGAAGTAGAAATTATTAATTTATTATCAACTATTTTATAGCTTATACTTTTTAAATTCTCTCTTTCCTTTAATTGTTTTAAAAGACTCGATAGACTTGATACATAAGACTCATCATATTCTCTATTATTAAAATAGCTAAATAGCTTATCGTATTTAATTAATTCATTAGGAAAAACAACTTCTTTTACTTGGATGTATGGTAACTCACTGTAGCTTTTTGGTTTGTTAAGAGGTAAGTATTCCTTTAAATCCTCTTCAAGAGAGTCAAATACAGTTTTATTTTCTTTAACACAATTATTTCCAATTGCTAATATTTCATCTACAGAGTAAAAGTCAATTACACCTATATTACTTGTATCAGGGATTAAAACATAATCACTAACTTCATGCTCATTTCTAACATTTCCCATTGAAACTAGAATTACAAATTGGGTTGCTACCCCTGAAAGAGTTTCTAAATACTTTGGCTCTGTTGCATTTGCTCTAACGCTATCATTTACATCGATAGCAATCACAATATCTGCGCCAAGAGCTCGAGCAATTGAAGATGGAAGGTTATCTGCCATTCCTCCATCTACAACATACCTTCCATCAGCTAACTGCTGAGGTGCAAAAACTAATGGTAATGACATTGAAGAACGGAGTGCTGTATATAAGTCTTCAGAAAATACAATAGCTTCCCCTGTAGTAAAGTCGGTTCCAACACATCTAAATGGTATTGAAAGCTCATCAAAAGATTTAACATCAATTACTTTTGCAAGCTTTCTTCTAATTAAGCCTTCGATATTTGAATCATCTAGGATAGAGTTATTTAAACCAATTCCACTATTTGTAATACTTAGTGTTAATTGAGTCCTATCATAGTCTGAATAAGGTCTCTCTATAGGTTTTTCTTCGCTTCTTATATTAAAGACTATATCGGTTAGGTTTTCTTCCTTAACTATTTTTTCAATTTCTTCACCACTATAGCCCGCAGAGTATAGTGCACCTATTAGTGCACCTATACTTGTTCCACAGACATAATCTGGATAAATTCCTCTACTCTCAAGCTCCTTAATTATTGGAATTTGACTAATTCCTCTAGCACCTCCACCTGAAAGCACTAAGGCAATCTTAGGCCTTGAAGAAAAGACTAAAATAGGGGCAAATATAGTTATAAAAAAGAGTAAGAGGACTCTTTTCACGATAGTACAGCTCCAATAATATCTCTATTACCATTTACAAAATCAGCAGCTGATAGCTCTTTTTTTGTTGGTCTTTGCAAACGTGAAATATAAAGATATCCACCTTTAAAGGCAATCTT
Organism: Bullifex sp.; assembly: GCF_034103065.1. NCBI lineage: Bacteria > Pseudomonadati > Spirochaetota > Spirochaetia > Spirochaetales > Spirochaetaceae > Bullifex > Bullifex sp. The sequence continues at coordinate 4,494 of NZ_JAXEGN010000092.1, forward strand.
TAATCCCTTTGCTTTATCAAGTGAAATTACTTTACCAATTTCTTCACTGACATTTTCTTCTTGAAGGTTAAATACACTCTCAAAAACGCCACATAAATAAATAGGTTCATCCTTCCACATTAAGTAAGCTTTTGGCCATGGGTAATATGCTCTTATCTTTGCATGTATTGTTTTAAAATCATCTTCAAGCGATAACCTTGCTTCTTCCTTTTGAGTTAAATATGACCAAGAAACATCACCTACTTGGCTTTTTTTCTCAAAAGACTCTAGGTTAGTTAATACATTAACTGCTAATTTTGCTGCTTCTTTAGAAACAATATTAGAAAGTCCTTCTTCTGTTTCAGTTCCTAAAAGAGGGAATGTAATACTTGAGTAGATATCACCTTCATCACACTTAAGAGCAATTTCCTGAATTGATATTCCACACTCTCTATCTTGCGCAAGTATTGTTTCTTTAATTGGAGCACATCCTCTATACTTTGGTAGTATAGATGGATGGATATTAAAGGTTTTCTCAAATAAAGCTAAAAATTTAGGCCCAAAAATCTTTCCATAGCAAAATGATACAAGAGTATCGCAGGAGGTTAATTTAACTGCTTTTCTTGCCTCAAGATTTAAATGTTCAAATGTTAATACTTCTAAGCCTAACTCTAGAGCTCGTTTTTTTATTGGAGAAGGAATTAAAGAATTACCTCTTTTTCCTCTCTTATCAGGACTTGTTAAGCATGCACCAATTAAGCCCTGCTTATTTAGCTCTTCTAAGGTATCTAATGCAATCTCACCAGTTGCAGCAAAAAGGATCTTCACCTATTTCTTCCTCTTCTTAGTTTTATTTTTTCTTTCATAAACCTTGACCATCATTGCTCTATCATCTTCACTTAAACGGTCAATGAATAATTTTGCATTTAAATGGTCATTTTCATGCTGAATAATTCTAGCAAGTAGTCCAGTAGCTTTTATTGTAAAAGCCTTTCCATTTACATCTTGAGCTTGAACAGTTACCCCAAGAGGTCTAATTACATCGTGATAAACACCTGGAACAGAAAGACAACCTTCCTCATATGGGCCAACTTCAACACTTGTCTCGATAATTTCAGGGTTAATAAATGCAATTCTATTACCTTTTCGATCATCAACTACAAATAGTTTTTGAGAAACACCGACCTGAGGACCAGCAAGGCCTACTCCATCTGCTTCATCCATTGTATCAAACATCGCATCAATTAACATTTTAAGTGCGCTGTCAAACTTCTTTACCTTTTCTGTAGGAGTATATAATACATCCTCTCCTAATTTATAAATATCAAGCATAGTAGAAAATATAATCAAGATAAGGCTTTTGGGTCAACCAAAAGACTATAGTAAGCTTAATGGATCTACATCAATTTCGATATATACATTAGATGGAGTATGGTAATGTTCCAAAGTAACGGTAATTAAAGTATTTAAATGAATAAAATTTGCTGATGATAACAATACTTGATAGCGATAATTCGTAGCTTTTTTGTAAATTATACAAGGATTGAGCCCTATTACAGAGACATCATCATATTTTGACTTCTCTATTGCTTTTTCAAGAAGCATATACAGGTTATCGGCAGCAGATTTAACACTATTTTCATTTCTACTTCTTAGCGTTAATGAAACTAATCGAGAATATGGAGGGAAATTTAACTCCTTTCTTACCTTTAATTCTTCTTCATAGAACTCATTTACTTTATTATCTCTTACTGCTTTTATCGCACTATTATCAATACGATATGTTTGAATTACAACTCTTCCATCATCACGATAACGTCCTGCTCTACCTTTTACCTGTTCAAGTAAAGAGAATGTTCGCTCCTCTGCTCTAAAATCAGGAATTGATAATGTGCTATCAGCTAAAATAACTCCTACAAGTCTTAGACGAGGAAAGTTTAATCCTTTGGCAACCATTTGCGTTCCTAAAAGGATATCTATTTCGCCCTTTTTAAACTGGTCTATAGTTTGCTTAACTTTTTCTTTATCAGCAGTTGCAATATCGGTATCTAGGCGAGCAATAGTAGCTGATGGAAAAAGCTTTTTTGCTTCCTCCTCAACTCTTTCAGTTCCAAAGCCCTTTACAGCTAAATCATGAGATCCACATTTAGGACATGTTGCGACTAAATGCTCTGAGTATCCACAGTAGTGACAAACCATGCTTTCACTATTTTTATGGTATGTAAGTGCAATTGAACAGTTAGGACACTCAATAACATGCCCACAGGAGTTACAGTGATAGTAATAGGTATATCCTCTTCTATTTAAAAATAAGATAACTCCAGCTTTATCGCTTAAAGCACTTCTTATCTCTTCTTCAAGTTCTCTTGAGATGGTTCTGTTTTCCTTAAGCATGTTAACAACCATTACTTTAGGATCTTTGCCTCCAGCAACCTTATTTCTTAAATCTAAGCGTTTCATTAACCCTTTCTTCATTGAAAGGTATGCTTCCAATGAAGGTGTTGCAGAGCCCATTATTAAAGTGGCATTAAAGTCAGCTGCTCTCTTTTGGGCAACTTGTCTTGCATGAAAGCGTGGAGTTTGTCCACTTTTATATGAATTTTCATGCTCCTCATCTATTATTATCAACCCAAGATTACTAAATGGAGCAAATACTGCTGAACGAGCTCCAATTGCTATATCAGCTTCCCCTGAGATAATTCTATGCCAGTGCTTTAATCTTTGTGATGGAGTTAATGCTGAGTGTAATAATGCTACACGATTAGAAAATCGCTTTGAAATATCAGCCATTAATTGATGTGTGAGTGTTATTTCAGGAACTAAGTAAATTACTCCTTTTTTTTGCTTTATTACTTCTTCAGCAGCTCGTAGGTATACTTCACTCTTCCCTGATCCAGTTACCCCATAAAGATAGAAAGTATCACCAGGGTTATTTACAATTTCCTCTAAGGCATCTTGCTGTTCTTGTGATAATTTTTTTATCGGAGTAAAGTCAGTCTCCTCACTAAAGAGTGCACTTTCAGTTTCTCTCTTTCCAGAAGGAATCATCATTGATAATATTTGACCTGGTGATGAAATATAAACCTTACTCATCCACATAGCTGTATCTAGAAGCTCTTTAGTAAATACAGGAGTTTTATCAATTACCTTTAAGATACTTTTTACTTCATAATCTAATTGCTTATCTTCACATACTTCTACTACATAGCCTACTAGTTTTCTACCACCAAATGGTACACTAACTCGGCATCCAAAGGTGGTTTCACCATCCTTAATGCGGTATGTAAAGCTATCTTTTAATGGTATTGGAAGATAAACCTCAACTAGCATCTTCTCTCCTTAATTCCTGCATAAAAGGCAACCTTTTTTAAATCGTTCCATATTGAAGCCTTAAGCCTTGGATCTCTTTGAACCATCATAGGTGGATATGATACTACAGCAACAGCACCTTCAAACTCTGATACATTCTCTCTTGCCTTTTCAATTGAGTCAAACCCAAGAATTTTTGCACCTAAATTTCCCAAGAAGAAAACAACCTTTGGACTTAAAGACTTTACTTGCTCTTTTAATATTTTGATGCAATCATCATTTACTTCAGAGCTTTCTCCTGGACATTTAATAATAGATGTTAAATGGCATTCTTTGGTTTTTTCAAGCTTAATTGCATTTGACCACGTGTTGATCATTACACCATCTTCTGCTGATAGCATTGCTCCACTATCTAAGGTTTTATCAACCACAAATAGTACTAATGGATGTAGAGCTCCCCTTCCTACTAAACACCTATGATCTCTGTTAATCCAGTTATTGCAGGAGTGACAATTTAAATATAGATCCTTTAAAGATACTGGCTTATCACTTGTTTTGTTTATGATGGCTTCTTCTTTCTTTTCAATTGTATAATCAACAAAAGGATTGCTTTCACCCAAAGTGTCATTACATACAACTCTCTTAGCATCATCCAGGAGTGATAAAAAATACTCATACCCAGCTTCATTCATCTTTGCACTCCTCCTCAAACCAAGCATATTCGTTTTCATCATATGTAATTCTAGCAAGGTATAATCCATCACTAGGGGCAGTAGTTAATGCATTTGAGCGCAAGCAGCTATCTAAACGTGCTTTAAATGTATCTATATCCTCGCCTTTATTTCCTGCTTGAATCATAGTACCGACCATTGATCTTACTTGATGGTACAAAAAGGCGTTGCCAACAACCTTATATACTAATACCCTTTTCCCAAATCGGTCATACTCCTCTTTCCAACTTGATTCATAGATATCACGATACTTTGAAGGGCTTTCATCTCGTGCTGCTGAGAAGGTTGTAAAGTCATGAGTTCCCCTAAGTACAGTAGCATATTGATTTAATAATTCAAGTGATGGAAGCTTTTTAAATAAGCCAACATACCCCTCATCAAAAGGAAGAGCATCGTTTATCGCTTTTGCATAGTAGTTATACTCTCTAGCCATTGTTGTGAAACGAGCATGAAATGTGCCATCAACTTCTTCACTAGATATTACTTTTACCGTTTTTGGAAGTATAGTATTTAATGCAATAGCAAATCTTTCAGGAGGAATCTTATTATCTTTTGGAATGTCAAAATGGCATACTTGATGGAGTGCATGAACCCCACTATCTGTTCTTCCTGAACCTTGCAAGATGGTATCAATACCCATTTGTTTTAATGCATCTAAAATAGTTTGTTGAACACTTACAGCATTATCTTGACTTTGCCAACCATGAAAAGCAGAACCATCATAACTAACAACTAACTTAATTCTTTTTAAATTATCATCAAGAGGAGTAAGTTCTGGTCTCCTCCAATCCTTTCTGCTCATAAAATTACCACCATGGCAACTGAATATTCTTTTTCATGAGAAATAGAAAGAGAAATCTCTCTACCTTTTATTCTTTCTTTTGCTCCATTATATAAAACAAAGTAAGGCTTTCCCAAATCATCACACCTAATTTCAATATCTTTAGGTGTAACTTGAGGGATAAAGCCTGTACCTAAAGCTTTTACAAATGCTTCCTTAGCAGCAAAGCGAGAAGCATAGTATTCACTTTTTTGTACGCCTTTTTCTAATTCATAGTTAGTAAAAAGATGTTCTAAAAGTCTTTCTGATGGATTAGAAAATCTTGAGTTAGCTACAATGTCTATTCCTGTTGAAAGCATTAAGGCTCCCTAAATAGAATCCTGACAGAATCAGGGTTAGCACGTACACTGAGAGATGCGTCTAAAAATGCATCACTGTTGTATGATACCTTGACTGGAACTCTTGATATTCCACTAGCTGTTACCTGTGAAAAGTCAGCTTCTGCAGTAATAGAGGTAGCATCAACAAGGTAAATCAATTCATCATTTCCACTAATAATAATCTCAGTCTTTGATGGCACTAATGATTCAGGAACTACAATCTCTGCAGATGGTAATGTAACAGATAGAGGTATTGTGATTACTCTATCGGTCATATTTAGATACTTTACAGCTGCAAAGATTAAAAATGCCAATATGAGTGCTATCATTCTTGGAACCCAAGCAGATAAGAAGGAGGCAAAGCCTTTATTTCTTTGTTTCATCTTCATCCTCCTTAACATCCATTGGAGTTACATCATGATAACTCATCAATGCAAGTACAACCTTTTTGATAGTCTCACGGTCCAAATCGTAGTAGATATTTGCATTATATGCTAACGACATAGCACCATTTTCTTCAGAAACAATAATAATTACTGCATCAGAATCTTCTGCTAAACCTAATGCTGCACGGTGTCTAGTTCCATAACTTGCATTAATACCCGTTTGAGCTGAGAGAGGAAGGTAACATGATGCTGCAACTATTTTTCCACCTTGCACAACTAAAGCTCCATCGTGAAGAGGTGTATCATGGTCGAATATTGTACAAATTAAAGAAGAAGAAAGGTCTGCATTTAGCTTTGTTCCTGAGTCTATTACAGTTTTTATATCAGTATGACGAGGGAAGATTATTAATGCACCTCTCTTAACTTGTACTAAGTTCTCACAAGCATTTAAAATTGTATCGATTTGCTCAACGGTAGTTTGAGAACCAATTCTAAATAATCTTGCACGCCCTGAGAAAAGAGTTGTAAAAGCTCTTCTAAATTCAGGGTGATAAATAATACAGAAGAACATTAATAATGGTAGCGTTATCTTTTTGTATAAGAATAGTAAGAAGTCAAAATCTAATATGTAACAAACACAAAAGAATAACGCATATGAAAGTAGTACTAATACTAACTGGGTTATTTTTGTTGCAGAAATCGCCACATAAAGTTTATACAAAACCCATGCAAGGATTAATATTTGAATTAAATCCTTTGCATAAAGCAGTATATATGTGGAATCACCTAAACTAAACATATATCATTCCTTATTCGAGGCCCAGTTCAGAGTTCTAGATACCGCCTTTCTCCAGAAAAGAATTTTATTTTCTCTTGTCTTCTCATCCATTGAAGGAGTCCACCTGAGCTGTTCCTTCCAGTATCTTGACAGATTTTCTCGATTTTGCCAAATGTCAACGCTAAGTCCTGCAGCAAAAGCAGCACCTAGAGCGGTAGTTTCTGTAATTCTTGGTCTAATTACAGGAATTGATAGTATATCAGACTGAAATTCCATTAAAGGAATTGAGTTTGTTAAGCCTCCATCAACCTTGAGAGACTTTAAAGTTATTCCGGAATCATAGTTCATTGCTTCAAAAATATCATTTGCTTGAAATGCAGTAGCCTCAAGGACTGCTCGACAAATATGAGCACGATTTACATATCCTGTTAATCCAGCAATTACACCTCTTGCATCACTTCTCCAGTGTGGGGCAAAAAGGCCTGAGAATGCTGGAACTATATATACGCCACCGCAATCTGAAACAGAAGAAGCAAGCTCATCCAGCTCTTTTGCATTTGATACCATCTTCAAGTTATCTCTAACCCACTGAACAAGCGAACCTGCAATAGCTATTGAGCCCTCCAAAGCATATACAGGCTTTTGACCTTTTTGTAAGAAAGCAACTGTGCTAACTAATCCTTTAGAAGAATAGCAGAGCTTTTCACCTGTATTTACAAGCATGAAGCAGCCTGTTCCATAGGTACATTTTGCTTCACCTTCATTAAAACATGCTTGACCAAATAAAGCGGCCTGTTGGTCACCTAATATTCCACATAGAGGAATTTTCTTACCTTCGATATTTGCATAACCATAAATTTCTCCCATTGATGGGACAATTTCCGGAAGTGCAGATTTAGGGATATTAAAAAGATTTAATAATTTTTCATCCCATTGTAATGTTTTTATATTCATTAACATATAACGAGAGGCATTAGTTGCATCAGTTATAATTCTCCCTGTTAAACGGAAGGCTAAAAAGGTATCAATTGTACCAAAAATACATCTTCCTTCTTCAAGACGCTCTCTAACAAGTGGAACATTATTAATTAACCATACTATTTTAGACGCAGAAAAGTATGGTGAAAATAGTAAGCCTGTTCGCTCTCTAAGCTCTTCAGCACTTATTAGTTCTTTAAAAGAGTCAACTATACTACTTGCTCTCAAATCCTGCCAAACTATTGCGTTATGTAAGACTTCGCCAGTAGTTGGGTCAAAAGGAATAATAGTTTCACGTTGATTAGTAATACCAAGACCTTTTAAATCTTTTACGTTAATACCGCTTTTTCTAATAGCCTCTCTAATTACTGTTTTAGTGTTTTTCCATATTTCTTCTGGATCGTGCTCAACATATCCTGGTTGAGGATAATATTGTTTATGTTCAAGCTGGTGGGTACTAACACTCTCGCCTCTCTCATTAAAAAGAATAAACCTGGTACTTGTTGTTCCTTGGTCTATTGATCCGATATAGTTCATTGTTTTACCTCTTTTTTTAATTATAAAACAATAAATAAAAGCAGAAAACTAAAAAGAGCACTGATAATCCAGTGCCCATAAATAAAAATTATTACAAATAATTATCTTAAGTCCTCAGTCTTGAGCCAATCCTGGTCGTCATAAGCTCTGTTTTCACCAACCATACCCCAAATGAATGTGTAGTTAGTTGTACCACAACCAGAGTGGATAGACCAGCTTGGGTTAATTACAGCTTCATCATTGTGCATTACAATGTGTCTTGTCTGATTTGGCTCACCCATAAAGTGGAATACAGCTTGGTTTTCAGGAATATCGAAGTAGAAGTATACTTCCATTCTTCTTTCGTGTGTATGAGCAGGCATTGTATTCCATACAGAACCTGGTTCAAGGTGTGTTAAACCCATTGATAGCTGACAAGTATCAAGAATATCTGGGTGGATATATTGGTTAATTGTTCTCTCGTTAGAATCTTCAAGCTTACCAAGGTGCTTATGAATTGCTTTCTCATATGGGATAACTGTGAGAGGATAAGCTTTGTGAGCAGGAGCTGTAAGGATATAGAACTTAGCTGGCTCTGCACTGTTAACACTCTTGAAAAGAACTTCCTTAGTTCCCATTGGAACATAGAGAGCATCATAGTGGTTAACCTTAATTTCTTCACCATCGATAATAGCAACACCATCACCACCGATATTGATTGTTCCAAGCTCTCTTCTTTCAAGAAGATATGTAACACCAAAGTTCTTCCATGGGTCGATGTTCTTTGCTAAATTGACAGTCTCATCAACAGGCATAACGCCCATTGTTACAATTCTATCTACATGTGAATATACACATGAAACATCATCTTTAACAAATACGTTCTGAATGAGGAATTCTTCTCTTAATTCCTCTGTAGTCATTCTCTTAAATGGCTCCTTTCCTGTTGAATAACGAATATCCATATTATCTCCTCTATTTTTCAGGCAAAATAACCTGCTAATTCACTATTTTTTGAAACTCTATCAACACCACCAAATAAATGGTCGTGAAGAATATCATAAATACAATCTGTATTTTTATCTCTAATTGCTTGTAATATTTTGTTATGATCCTCAATTACAACTTGCATAGCGTGGCAATCAACGATATCAACCTTACGGTGTCTTGTATAGTGTATTGAAGACTGGAAAAAATCCCAAATAGTTAATGCATTAACAGCTTCAAACCAAAGGCGATGCATCTTTGCATCAAGCTCATAGAATTGAGAAATATTAGTTTCATCACTATTTAATACAATTTGTTGCTTTCTAATTAAATGCTCTACATCCTCAATTAGAAGTAAATCATCAATCTTAATAAAGTCTTTAATTACTCTATCCTCTATAGCAGAGCGAGCATAAACAAGCTGCTTAACTCTTTCTAAATTAATTTTTGAAACTCTTGTCTTTTGATATGGTAGTAAATCAATTAATCCTTTATCTGCTAAACGTTGCATTGCAGATCTAACAGGAGTTCTTGAAGCATTGTATTTTTCGCATATATCATTTTCAGAAAATGACATACCTGGTTCATACTCTAAAGAGAGTATTTTTTGAGAAATATCTTCATAAATTTGAGTTGCAATATCTTTAGATCCTGCCATTAGCTTCCCCAAAACATTCTATAGATATTAAAATCTTAATACACAAAATGCGTACAGTCAACAAAAATAAAATAATTCAAAAGAAAAATAATACTTATATAATAAAATGTATACAAATCAGAAAAGTTGAATATAAAAAAAATTAACCACCCTGAGAAGGATGGTTATGAAAAAATATATGTAAACACTGCTACCTAATTTTCACAGCAGTGAAGAAGGCGAAAAAAAACCTGGCAACGACCTACTCTCCCACGGACAAGCCGCAGTACCATCGGCGAAGAAGCGTTTCACTAATCGTGTTCGGGATGGGAACGAGTGTTTCCACTTCTCTATGGTCACCAGGAAATTCACATAGTTGTTTAAGAGACTTAAGCAACTTGTGAAGTGTTTTCTAGGAACGAAAACGATAATATGGTCAAGCCTCACGGCTTATTAGTACTGGTAAGCTGAACATGTTACCATGCTTATACCTCCAGCCTATCAACCAGTTAGTCTCACTGGTTCCTTTAGGACTCTTAAAGAGTCAGGGATGTC
>NZ_JAXEGN010000093.1:0-3488 GCF_034103065.1 Bullifex sp.
GCAGCACTAATGATTCTTCATCAGCTTTTCGAGTTATGTAAGCTACATTAGACATGTGGTGAGAGAAGGTAGAAAAGTTTTCACTAATCGATTGACCATCACCAATATCCGTATATATTGTTTTAAAAATTGGTAAACTAGAGCCTTCCTGGCAAGGTGCAAAACCAAATATCTGATTTAATAGCGCAAAGAGTGCAACAGTTTTCATTGAAACAGTTTTACCCCCAGCATTCGCACCTGAAAGTACAACACATTTAACATCGCTATCTAAAGTAAGAGAAATAGGAACAGCCTTTGCTCCTAAAAGTGGATGGCGAGCATTTAATAAACTTATATTTGATGAATAATTAATTCTTACACCTTTAGTTTTCAAAATAAAGCAAGCTGCTGCATAGTGGAAATCAAAATCCTCAACAAAGCTATCTAAAGCCCTTAATTGCTCTAAATTAGCTCTAATTTTTAGAGAAATATCTAGTAGAATTTTTTGTTTCATCCTAATTATTTCTTCTTCAGCAAGTACAACTTGGTTGTTTAATTCAACGAGCTCAAATGGTTCAATAAATAGTGTTCCACCAGATTGAGATGAGCCTTGAATATAGCCTTCCACCATTCCTCTCTTTTCTCTTTTAATAGGTAAAACAACACGTTCATTTCTATAAACAGCATTTAAGTTTTGAGCAGCATCTAAGTGTGTTGATAAGAAGTTCTGACTATATATTTGTCTTCTCTGCTTAGTTTCTTCAACTTTCTTAAAGAGTGGATACAAAAGAGGATGTGTTTCTTTTACAAAGCCTTCTTCATCAATTGAAAGGGAAATATTATCCTTTAACTCCTTTAATTCTTTATCTATTAAAGGAATATCTAAAAAAGCTTCTAATGAAGGAATGGATGACAAAAAAGAACCAACACTGTAAATATCCTTTCCATCGAAGGATGCAGAGTTTTTATAGGTAAAAATATTATCAATAGAACAAAAGTAATTAACACTTTGTCCCTTAATTTTAATTAGAGCAATTATTTGATCAATTCTATCAGCTCTTTGATCTATTACTTTCTTATCATCGGTAATTGAATTTGAGCTAAGTTTTCTTTCACCCTTCTTTGAGATACTATTTAATCTGACTATATCAAGAACTTTATCAAGCTCTAAGTCAGCTAAGGTTTGTTTATTTATCATTGTTTATTTTTCCTGAATTTAGTTCTTGACCATTGAGGTGTTCTTTCTTTGATACTTTGATAAAGGTGTAAATAAGATTCATAGCGGTCTAAATCAATTAATTCATCTTCAACACCTTGTTTTACCCCACATCCTGGTTCATCTATGTGAGTACACCCTGAAAATTCACACTCAAAGTTAGCAAATTCAGGAAAAGCATCACTTAAAAGTTTAACATCCTCAAGCGGAACTAACATCTCTCTAACACCTGGAGTGTCAATAATTGTTATATCATCCTTTTCGAACCAAAGGGCATGGTTAGTAGTATGTCTTCCTCTTTGATATTTTTCGCTAATTTCATTTGTTACCTGCTTTTTTTCAGGGTCACAAATTAAATTAACAAGTGTTGATTTTCCAACCCCTGATTGCCCAACAAAGGCTGTAACCTTACCACGAAGAAGAGATTTAAGCTCTTCTATATTTTCACCAGTAGCTGCACTTACTGCTATTATTTTATAACCAAGCTTGTGATATAAGGCCCATCTTTCAAACTCTAATTCATTAAGATAGAAATCACACTTATTCATAACAATAATTCTTTCACAACCCTGAGAGCAAGTTAATGCACGGTCTAAAAATCTTGGTCTGAATGGAGGCTCAAAAGCAGAGGTTACAATTGCAACTTGATCCATATTAGCAGCAATTGTTTGATTCTTTTCAAGCTTTACATTCCACCTTCTAAATACACTTTTACGCTCTAATCTAGCTGTTATTAACCCTTCATTTTCTGAATATGGAGTAAATTCAACTCTATCCCCTACTGCTAAAGGATTATATTCAAACTCCTCAAGTGGAAGCTTCTTTCCCTTGATCTTACAGGAGTATATTTTTTGATCTTCTGCATATACTGTATATAGATTATTAATTGCTCTTCTGATTTGACCTTGCATGAGATTGAGTCTACTCCAATTAAGAGTTGGTAGTCAAATAGAAAGCTTTTTTATTACATCTCTCATTCGTTCAGGTAGCTTTGCTCTAAAGGTTAATCTTTCTCCTGTTACAGGATGATCAATTGAGAGCGTAAAGGCATGTAAACAGAGAGGAACATCAAATAAGTTATCCTTCCTTGAGTAGATCTCATCACCTAAAATAGGATGATTAATACTTTTTAAATGCACTCTGATTTGATGTGTTCTTCCAGTTTCAATTTTTACACGCACAAAAGCATAACCATCATATTGTCTTAAGACAGTATAGTGTGTAATTGCACTTTTACCTCTATCATCATCTGTAACAGTAAAGGTTTTTCTATTTAGCTCACTTCTAACAATATTTTTAGTAATGGTTCCTCTTTTTTTAATAAAATTTCCCTTACAGATAGCTAAATATATCTTTTCATTACTGTGCTCTTGGAATTGCATTGCAAGATTTTTATGTGCATCTCTTGTTTTAGCAATTAATAGAAGCCCACTAGTATCTTTATCAAGACGGTGAACAATACCTGGTCTAAGATCACTATCATCCTCTTCTAATGTTTTAAAATCATCACCGTAGCGATACAAAAGAGCATTTACAACTGTACCTGTATAGTTACCAGCACCAGGATGAACAACCATACCACAAGGTTTGTTGATTACAAGTATTGAATCATCCTCAAAAACAACATCTAATTTAATATCCTCTGCAAGCAAGCCTTCAAAGGTTTCTTCGTTATAGATAATATCGATTTTATCTCCCACTTTTACCTTTTGACTCTTTTTTACACTTTTTCCATTTACAAGTATTTTTGTATCAGCTTGCGAGAAAATAGATCTGGGAACAATAGTAGATGCAACTTTATCAACTCGATTTTCTGTGTTACAAATAAAAGCTTCTTTCTTTTCAACTATCACTACTAACTTCCCCTATTATCCAATCAGCAGCTGAAATACAAAGAGAAAGACCAGAAGCTACTCCAAGCTGACATAAAAACTTATCCATAGGCTTAGTAATCGGCTGTATTAAACCGACATTTTCACAAAGCGACCAAACTAATGAAGTAAGCGGTAAAGTTAAAACAAGAGAGCCAAAAAATATTGATTCAGCTCTCCTCATTTTCATTGTCCAAATCGGAAATTCTTCTTCTCCATATGGTTTATAAGAGAGCTCTGCTGCAGAAAACAGTGGAGAAAGAATTAATGTAAATAAAAGTATTATAGCTATAGCTTTTTTAAACATTATAATTCCTTTCACCAAAGATAGCTGTTCCGATTCTAACCATATTACTACCACACATTATTGCTTCTTTGTAATCACCACTCATACCCATTGAAAGAATAGAAATAGTTGGTAC
>NZ_JAXEGN010000094.1:0-3130 GCF_034103065.1 Bullifex sp.
TCTGGATCGAATCTTGTTTCACCAAGACCTTCGTAACCAGCCATTTCAGGTACGATACCCCAACAAGCAAGCTGACCACCCTTAGTTACTTGGTCAACGAGTGTCTGGCGATCGATAGCATATGAGAGAGCTCTTCTTACTCTAGCATCATCGAATGGAGCCTTAGTTGTCTGGATTGTGTAGTAGTATGTTGAAAGCTGTGGAGCAACCTGATAATCAGTTCTCATCTGAGCTGATTCAAGTCTATCCTGAGCAATACCTGTTAACCAGTCAATTTCACCAGCGAGGTACATGTTGTAGTTTGTGTTGTCATCATCTGAAGCGTAGAAGATAACTTCATCAAGCTTAACATTGTCCTTGTCCCAGTAAGCTTCGTTCTTTTCACAAACGATTCTTGACTGTGGTGTCCACTCTTTAAGAACATATGGACCGTTACCAACGAAGTTCTCTGGGAGAACCCATGCATCACCATACTTCTCAATAGCATGCTGAGGAACAACTGCGAATGAGTAGTGTCCGAGAGCACCAATTACGTATGGGAGTGGTCCGATAAGTTTCATTTCAAATGTATAATCATCAATAGCCTTGATACCTACAGCAGATGCATCTGCTTCACCAGCATTGTATTCAGCAGCACCTTCGAGGAACATTGCTGGGAACCAAGCATATGGAGAAGCTGTTTCTGGAGCGAGCTCTCTGAGCCATGAATAAACAACATCCTTAGCTGTGATAGGTGTACCATCTGACCAGTTAGCCTTTCTGAGCTTGAATGTGTATGTCATACCATCTTCTGAAACTGTCCAAGATTCTGCAAGACCTGGGATACCATCAGCTGTCTTTGGATCGAAGATGATTAAGCCTTCGAAGAGTGCTTCATAGAGTCTGTGCTCAGGAACACCCTGGATCTTAGCTGGGTCAAGAGATTCTGGTTCTGCACCATTAGAAATCTTGAATACTACTTTATCTGCTGCTGGTGTTGCTACAGGAGCAGGTGTCTCAGCCTTAGGTGCTTCAGCTTTTGGAGCTTCAGCCTTAGGAGCTTCAGCCTTAGCTGTTGTAGCAGGAGCTGTGGTAGTTGTTGTAGTAGCTGCAGGTGTAGCTGCCTTTGTTTCTTCTTTCTTACCACCGCAAGATACGAGAGTAAGTGAAACGAGCAATACACACAATGCTATTGTCATGAATTTTTTCATTGCCAATTCTCCTTGGATATGGAATATACTTGATATTAAGAATAATTTATTATATCCATTATGACAAGTTTAAAACTACAAAAATTACTCTAATTCTTCATTAGATTTTCATTTATTTGTATATTTATGCAATTAATATAATATTATTCGAGCAATAGCTTGCTTTTACCGCTAGAAAGACCTCTTTCAATTTCTAAATTACTTCCATATTCATTGCCCTGATTGTATGAAGAACTATTGAATTTCGCATTAGATTTTACTTTATATGAACGAACATTTTTGTATTGTGAATAATACAATTTTGTTGCTTTTAAATTATTATCCTCACACCTTAATACTAATGCTTTAGATATTTCTGCTCCATCCTTTTGCTGCTTTTGCTTTAATTTAATTGAATTTAATACTCCTAAATAAAATCCATTAGCTACACTTACACCTTTATAGTGATTTGGATTACTTTTCTTAAGTTTTTCGATTTCCTTTTCAATTTTGTAATAGAGGATATCATATAGATAATCTGCAACCTGTAGTTCTTCAAAAGATCCAAAGGCAAGTAACTTAATATTCCCTTCCATATGATCTTTAATAATTACTACACCTGTTAGTTCTTTAACTATTCTTGCTAATAAGTTTTGTTTAGTGGATATTTTTTTTGCTTCATAGAGCTTAACCATATATATTTCATCTTCATCACAGCTTTCATTAATATTGTATTTTGCAGTAAGCTCACTGATTTTTAAAAGTGCACTCATACCTTCTTCTGTAAATGGAGATGCTGCTAAGGCTTGAAGCTTACTTATTTTATCAATTAATTTTTCTTGTTTTGTAATATTTATCTTGGCATTCTCAAAACCATCTTTTGCACCAAGATTTGTGCAAACCTCCTTAAATAGTTCATCATGTGGGGATGATACATGGTTAATAGTTATATAGTGGGCTAATTCATGAAGTGCAACATTGAAGATAATTTCAAAGTCATAATTTATTAACTTTGAATTAAGTAATATTAAATTATTTTCTACATCGTACTGACCAAGGGTTGAATCCTTGATACCACAAAAAAGTACATTGGGAATATTTTTAATATAGTTATATTGGCTATTTTCTAAACTTTTAATTAGCTTTTCTTTTATCTTGATTCTTAATTGGTTTGATTTTCCAGAATAAACTGAGATTACTCGATTCATGGATGTATAATATTTAATATTTAGGATATATTAAAGATAATGTTTACGTATAATTTAAAAGAAATAGAGAAGAAAGATATTGCAGTATATGGTCCATCAAGAGCTCTAAGAATTGTTTGTGGCTTCTTTGCTTTTTTTATTCTAGTTGGTTTTTTTATTATTATTGCAGAGGAAGGGTGGAGTAATTCAGATATCTTACCATTAATAATTACCTTCTTATTATTACTTGTTGCACTTTATCGTGATAATTGGATTATCTCAAATAGAGATAAAGCGTTTATTTCTATTTGGGGATTTGGCCCATTTGTTAAAAAAAATATTTATCCCTATGAGCAAATAAAGAGATTAGAATTAACACACTTTGTTAAAGGCATTCATGGTTCGATGGAGCAAAAGGCTACATTAACTCATAAAGCTTATTGTGTTTTATCGATAAAGATGAAGGGTGAAGAAGAGGAAAAGCACGATATAGAAATCATCCCTGAAAAATCATCTGCGGGAAAGCTTGAACGCCTTGCACCTTTAATAGCTGCATATTCTGGTTTAGAGTACTATGTTGATCGCCCTAGAGAAGTAAAAATAGATCCTAAAAGAGTGTTTTAAAGTAAAAAAAAATAAAAAACTTAATTAATATACAGAAATATAGCTTACTTATGTTGAATTAGAATTGTAATTAAAAAATAAATGATTTTATTAAAATCAATTATTTTGTTAACATAATATTATTACTTATTTATATTAGTAGAGACAACA
>NZ_JAXEGN010000095.1:0-16637 GCF_034103065.1 Bullifex sp.
TCAAAAATGATTACTCTGATTTTCTATGTATTTTTTACTGTTCCAACATAGTAAGAATGATTCCATACTATATGAGTAAGTTCTGTAATGAACAAGATTTATCTTCATAATTTATTATATCACATGCATATATTTTAGCAATTACTATTTTGTGCTTTCATCTCGGTAATTGAATTACCTAGGATTCCCGCTTAATATCCTAAATCTATTACACCACCCACTTCAAAAACAACAAGTCTAGGTCCTTCTGCTTCAATAGCTTCTTTAAAAGATCCTGGACCATCTGAATTTAAATTGGTAACTTTAATAATTCTACCATCTAATCCACCTCGTGTTTGAGTTCCATATCCCTCTAATTGAGTGTTAACCTCTCTAGCTCCTTGAGCAAAAACAACTGAACAAATTAATAATACTATTAAAATTGATAGTACTTGTTTCATAATTCCTCCTTTTTGTTTTATTTTCTAACAAAAATAGAGGAATCAGAAAGAGACAATATTAAATCAAATATGACAGATTTTTAAAATATATCATTTGTTAAATATATAAATTGATGATGATGACAATTTTTTCTTATTCCATTTATTCTTATTACAAATACTACTTTTTGTAACAAAAATTAAAAATTGTTTTATTATTAGCTTCGCAGATTATTATCTAATAAATAATTAACAAAATTAAAATAGTTACTACTATCAATTGACTTTTTTTAAAACAAATATCATTTTTCATTATATGTTGCATTTAGGTATTGATGTAGGTTCGACTACAATAAAAGTAGTTTTACTAGATAATAATTACAATATTCTTTATTCAGATTATCAAAGACACTTTTCTATGATAAGAGAAAAAAGTGCCGAGATGCTATCCCTTCTTAAGCCATATACAACAGATGAAAAGATAACAATTTCAATCTCTGGATCTGCCGGTATGGGGGTTGCGAGTGAATGTAATATTAACTTTGTTCAAGAGGTATACGCTACAAGAGTTGCAGCTAAAAAATATATTCCTGATACTGATACAATTATTGAACTAGGTGGAGAGGATGCAAAAATACTCTTTCTTTCAAACGGCTTAGAGGTAAGAATGAATGGAACCTGTGCTGGAGGCACTGGAGCATTCATCGACCAAATGGCAACATTATTAGGTATTGGACGTGATGAAGTCGATTACTACTCAAAAAAATCTACTCAAGTATACACAATTGCATCTCGCTGTGGTGTATTTGCCAAGTCTGATATACAACCATTAATTAACCAAGGTGCAAAGGTTGAAGATATTGCATCTTCTATTTTACTTGCTGTAGTAAACCAAACAATTGCTGGATTAGCACAAGGTAGAAAGATTGAAGGAAAGGTATTATACCTTGGAGGACCTTTAACATTTTTATCACGCTTAAGATACTTCTTTGATAAAGAGCTAAATCTTACAGGAATTTGCCCTGAAAACTCCCTTTATTACGTTGCATTAGGCTCTGCCCTATCTCCTTCTGATACAATATTAACTCTTGATGAATGTATCAATTTAATAAAAAGCTACAGTGGAAAAGGAAACTATAACCAGCTTCCTCCACTATTTAATAATGACAAAGAGTATCAAGAATTCTCTAACCGCCATAAAATGGCAACTGTTGAATCAATTAATCCTAATAACTATGTTGGAGATGCCTATTTAGGTATTGATTCAGGGTCTACCACAATTAAGATGTGTTTAATAACTATCGATGGTAAATTGTTACTTACACGATATTCACCTAATAATGGAAACCCAATTCAAGCAGTTACATCTTTTCTTAAAACTCTCTACTCTGATTACCCATTTATCCATATTAGAGCTGCAGCCTCAACAGGCTATGGAGAGGATTTACTAAAGACAGCTTTTAAACTCGATTACTCTTTGGTAGAAACTCAAGCACACTTTTTAGGTGCAAAATTCTTCCGTCCTGATGTTGATTTTATTATCGATATCGGTGGACAAGATATTAAGTGCTTCAAGATTAGAGATCAAGCAATTGATGATATCTTCTTAAATGAAGCTTGTTCTTCTGGATGTGGGTCTTTTTTACAAACATTTGCTCAAGCAATGGGTAAAAGTGTATCAGAGTTTGCTTCTCTTGCAATAAAGTCAAAAAACCCAGTAGAGCTCGGTTCAAGATGTACAGTCTTTATGAATTCTTCTGTTAAGCAAGCTCAAAAGGATGGAGCTTTAATTGAAGATATCTCAGCGGGCTTAGCAATAAGTGTTGTAAAAAATGCAATATATAAAGTAATTAGAGCACCTGGAGCCGATGCTCTTGGCAAAAATATCGTTTGCCAAGGTGGAACATTCTTAAATGATGCAGTACTAAGAGCCTTTGAAATAGAAATGAATAGAGAAGTCATTAGACCTAATATTGCAGGTCTAATGGGTGCCTTTGGATGTGCTCTATATGCTCAAAAAAGAGCAATTAAAGATGATAAGAAGGAAAGCACAATACTAAGTAGTGAGGAACTTGATGAATTTACACATAAAGTTTCTAACATCAATTGTAATGGATGTACGAACCACTGCTTATTAACAATTAATAGCTTTAGAGATAGAAAGCTAATTAGTGGAAATAGGTGTGAAAGACCACTTTCCAAGAAAAACAATAATAGCTGTGAAGAGTTAAATTTATATAAATATAAACAGGAATTACTATATTCTTACATTGATAGAGAAAGTAATAATCCTAATGGTAAGACTATTGGACTTCCTCTTGCGCTTGGTCTTTACGAACTTCTTCCATTTTATTATACCCTATTTGAAAACCTTGGCTTTAAGGTAGTAGTAAGTGGAAAATCCTCTAGAAGCGTATATATTAAGGGACAAAATAGTATCCCAAGTGATACCGTATGCTTTCCTGCAAAATTAATGCATGGTCATATTGAGCTTCTAAAAGAAAAAAAAGTCGATATGATTTTCATTCCATGCTCAACTTATAATATCGATGAGAAAAAAGGTACAAATCACTTCAACTGCCCTGTAGTTGCCTATTATGGTGAAGTTATTAGAGCAAACCAAGATGTAAATGATATTAAATTAATTACACCTTATCTTGCTCTAGATAATAAAACACACCTAATTAAACGCATAA
Source organism: Bullifex sp. (assembly GCF_034103065.1). Lineage (NCBI taxonomy): Bacteria > Pseudomonadati > Spirochaetota > Spirochaetia > Spirochaetales > Spirochaetaceae > Bullifex > Bullifex sp. Next base: position 3,116 of record NZ_JAXEGN010000095.1, read on the forward strand.
GTGAAGTCTTTGGTTTCAAAAAGAATGTAGTAAAAAAAGCTGTAGAAAAAGCGTATTTAGAATTAAATGACTACCATAATAAGGTAAGTCAAAAAGCTGAAGAACTAATTGATACTGCTAGAAAAGAAAATAGAAGGATAATGGTTATTGCTGGAAGGCCATATCATGTTGATGAAGAAACAAACCATGGTATCGATAGACTTCTCACTAGCTTAGGTTGCTGTGTAATTACAGAAGATGTTGTTAGTCCTAAAGTGAATAAGGAAAAGGTTAATGTATTAAATCAATGGACTTATCATGCAAGACTATATGATGCAGCTAGATATATTTCTACCCAACCTGATATGGACTTGATTCAGTTTGTATCATTTGGCTGTGGTCTTGATGCTGTTACTACTGACGAAGTTAGATCTATCTTAAGAGAAAATGATAAGATTTATACTCAAATTAAAATTGATGAAATTACAAATGTTGGGGCTGTAAAAATTAGAATACGATCACTTCTTGCAGCATTGGAGGATAGAAAATGAGTGTTCCATTTACTAAAGAAATGAAAAAGGATTACACAATTTTAATTCCTAACATGTCTCCTATCCACTTTGAGATAATGAAAGCACCATTCGCTCTCAACGGTTATAAATGTATTTTATTAAATAATACCTCACATAACGTTATTGAAGAGGGGTTAAGATATGTGCATAACGATATGTGCTACCCTGCTCTTTTAGTTATTGGTCAGATGATTGATGCAATAAAAAGAGGTATTGCAGACCCCAATAAGTGTGCACTTATTATTACTCAAACAGGAGGTGGCTGTAGAGCAAGTAATTACTACTACCTTTTAGTTAAAGCTCTTGAAAAGGCAGGATATCCTCAAATACCTGTCATTAGCTTAAATTTCCAAGGTATGAATAGTAATCCAGGCTTTAAGATTACCCTTCCGATATTAGCACAAGCTTTCACAGGCTTACTTTATGGCGATATGCTAATGATGTTATCACATCAGGTTAGACCTTATGAGAAAAATAAAGGTGAAACAGATAAACTTGTTAAAGCTTGGCAAGAAAAACTAACCTCTCTATATATGAATAATAGAGGCTACTTTGGCTCTAATTTAAAGAAAAACTTTAACAAAATGAGTGATGACTTCAAAGCAATTGAAGTAAAAGATGAAAAGAAAGTTAAGGTTGGCGTTGTTGGTGAAATATATATGAAATATGCACCACTTGGCAATAATAATCTTGAAGCCTTTTTGGAAGAGGAAGGTTGTGAAGTAATGCTTCCTCCAATGCTTGGATTCTTCTTGTATGGTTTTAGTAATAGTATCAAGGATAATGAATACTATGGTAGAAAGCCTCTTTATGCCTTCTTTATGAAGCATATAGCACTTCCATACCTACAAACCTATGAGAAGGCTATGGCTAATGCATTAGAGAGAAATGGCTTTAAATCTCCTGCCCTGCTAAAAGATTTACAAAAGAATGCAGATGGTATTATTGATACAGGATGTAAGATGGGTGAAGGTTGGTTATTAACAGCTGAAATGGTTGAACTAATTGAGAAAGGATACTCTAATATTGTTTGTACTCAACCATTTGGTTGTCTACCAAACCACATTGTTGCAAAGGGCATGATTAGGCCATTAAAGGAAAAATATCCACTAAGCAATATTGTACCTATCGATTATGATCCTTCTGCAACAAGAGTTAACCAAGAAAACAGAATAAAATTAATGTTAGCAGTGGCAAGAGAAAATCTTAACACCAAATAATTTTTGATTATATAATATTTTGCTTGACTATTGTTATTTTATAAACAAATAATAAATGTGTAGTTTTGTAGACCATTCCGGGTTTGCACCTCCTTAGGCTGGTAGATGAGAGATGCCAGCCTTTATTATCTTAAAAAGATAATGAAACAACAACCCACCAAGACAATTGGTGAGTTTGTTATCAACATATTAGCTTTTATTAGAAATCTGTAACTACATGAAAGTATATATTTGAGCGATACCTACCTGCTGAAAGATCTTCAACATTACCTTTAATCCTTAACAGAATTTCGCCATCATCATGGACTCTAACAAGATCATTACTAGTATTAGAACCTTTTTCTATAGATGTTTCTGCTTGCAATGCTTTTGTTAAAGTACCTCTTATCGTAGAATAGTTATCAGTTCCACCAAACCAACGAATTTCTTTATCCGCGGTTATACTTTTTAATCCAACCTCATAAGTTACTGAGTTATACTTATTTTCAGATGAAACAGGCTGCCCAGAGATTGGACTTACGTATTTTAATAAAAATGGATCTAAACTTTTACTACCATCAGGACTTGAAGAGACAAAGAAATATGCTTTTGCATTCTTATTACCATTTCTCTTACTATTTGTAGTGTAATAATAGTTACCAATTGTTGCGTAATTACTTTCACTATCATTAGATGGCTTAAGTCCTTTTATTTCAAAGCTATTTGCGTTAGCATTTGGAGCTACTGTAATACTAGATGTAAATCCAGAAGTATTAGAACTTCCTAATGGATTATTAATATAGTATCCTTGAAGATTATAAGTATAGTTACCACCACCTCCTACATTTACAGTAAAGGAAGATGTATAAACACTATCTGAGGATATCAAATACCCATAGAATCTATCATCATTATTGGTTATATCACTACCGTTTTGAGTAATTAATCCTGTGTCCTTATTAACAAATGGATCTAATACAAGTATGACATCTAGCCATGCTGATATTATTTTATTGCCATTATAATACTCAGATCCATCTGTTGCAGGTAATGTAACAGATGCAGTAATTTCACCATTTGATGGTGCATTAACTTGTCTACCAAGATGTTGAACAGTAGTTATTGTCCTGTGATTAGAACCTTGTCCTTCAAAGGCTGCTCTAACAACTAAATCTATACCAAAAGGCCTTTTATATCTTGTATCAGTTCCATTTAAAATGTAGTACCAATCTTGTCCTGTAAAGGTAAAGGTTACTGGTGTTTTATCCTTTGAGCCTTCAACACCAATAACACAAATAATTTGGTTATCATGATACATACCGTAATCAGTAGCACCATCATTAGCACTACCGCTTCCCCAGATAGCATTGTCATAATGATGAATATATTTTGTAGTAGATAAATCAACATTAAAGCATGCTGAAAATTGCTCCATAAAGTATTGAGCCTCAGCAAAAATAGGAAGTATTAAGACTAATATTAAAAATAAAATGCAAAATAGTTTTTTCATATTAATCTCCTGATACACTAATTGTTACAGTTCCAGAATAAAGACCATATGGATAGCCTACTTCTTTTGGCCTAATACCATTTACAAAATAAAATCTAACGTCCTGGTTGTATGAAACAACAGGGAAAGGCTCATCTAGAATTGCATTATTAATACTAAATTTATAAGTATTTCCATCACTTAATACTTTAAAATCTGCATGTTCATTTTTTTCAAATGAACCATCTGATTTATATGTTGCATACATTATATGAAACACTAAATAGTAATTAAGTTGAACACTTGAACTTGCTTCATAGGTAAGTGGAGTCGCAGTAATTTCAATTTGAACATTTGAATAATTGGTAGCAACAGACCATGTTGCTATTTTTCTTCCACCACCAACGATATCTGTATAAACAACATTATCTGCTTTGATATCAAAAGGAAATCCATCTTCAGAACCAGATGTTGCTTGGATAGGAAATATATTTATTTGATTATACTTACCTACACCACCCTCAATTGCAAATCCACGAGAAAGTGCAGTTGCATTATTAAATGTTGCAAAAAGATTAGTTGTAATTAGTAGTAATGTAGTTATTATCAATATAATTTTCTTCATGCTTCTACCTCTATATTAATTACAACATTAGAAGTAAACTCTACACCTTCAGGAAGGTTATTATACTCTTCTTCATCAAGAATCATCTTGTAAGTTACATACAACCTTGCTGTATTTGATATTTGATATACAACCCCTTTACCAAAATAGGTGTAGTCAGTATCACCATATACAAATGAATTATTATTAACGTTTCCATTTACTTTATCGCTTTTACCTTGAACATATGTAAAATATGTTGAAAAATTTAATCCATTTACTATTGCTCTCAAAGTATATATGCGTCTTGCATAATATGATGAAAACCAATCATAAGTTGTATAAATATAAGATAAAATTGAACATTCACTTTTATTTACACTAAGATTGACACTTAACTTATCATTTGGAAATCTAGGGTTTTCAAAATCACTTACAGAAACAGATACAGATACATTGTCTCCAATATTTGACTCAACTAATATTTGAAAAGCATCAAATTCTGAATTTAACGTAGGATTTTTTAGCTGTGTAACAAAACTACTAATTGAATTAGCATATGAATTACTAATTAAATCTTTAACAGATATTTTTAATGTACCTTCAGTAGAAAAGTCTTGATTGTTATAAGCTGTAAAATCTAGTCGAGAACTGTCTATAGCAAATAGTGAAAAACTAAGAGCAAATAGTAAAAATAGAATTAGTTTACGCACCGCTTACCTCCACTTTTACAGTTGAAGTATATGTATCTGGTACATAACTAGCAGTCTTTGGAAAAGAATAACTAAAGCCAAAGAAGTAATAGTTTGTATCACCTGTTACTAAGTCAAGCCCATAGTTACCATCCAAATTAATAGTTATAGAATCTTCATTTATATCGATAGACTCATCGGATCTTACTTTTCCTTCATTTTGTACATATATCTTTGCAGGTAATACTTTATTATTACCATTTGTAAATGGAGAAACAGTAACAGCTACTTTATATGGTTTTGATTCATCTCTAACAGCTAAAACAATGTAGTATGCTAATGAAAAAGTATCAGTTGCTCTTAATGATGCTTTTGAAAGTGTAATGATAGAACCTTCTGAAGAAGATTTATCTGCAAATATTACTTTAAAAGGTTCTTTAATATCCTTTTTAATTACATATGAAAAACTACGAGCACCTACATTTGGAGTATTAGCTGCAAATGCTGAAAAAACTGATAATAAAATAAGAATAAATACTAACACTTTCTTCATATATCAACCCGTTGCTGTAATTGTTACATTAATTGAGCCTACATAACGTCCACTTGTAACATTTGTAGTTTCACTTTTTAATGTATAAATCATGATTGGATAAGAATTAACTTGGTACCCTGTTCCAATTTCCCAACTTGACTGAGTATTTTTAAAGCTTGAACTAAATCCTTGATTATAGAAATAAAAAGGTATTATTGAACCATTTTTATTCTGCATACCTTTTATTTTTCCATCTACTCTATTAACTTCAAGATTAATTTCTACTGGTACATTTGTAACAATAGAAAGATAAACAAGGTTATCTGAATTACAAATTAAAATATGTTCATCCTTTGAAGGAAAGTATGATGATGCATTAGTTTGGCTGGATAATAAGTTTTCATAAGTTTCTGGGTGCTTATAGAAGTTAAACTCTGCTTCACTACTTACACTTCGAGATGTAAAACCAACTTTGATTATTTGCTCGATTTTAACATCTTGATCCAAATAGCTTGGGTCTATAGAAAAAATATTACTTTGTAAAAACAAAAGTATAGAAAATAATATTATTAATTTAAGACCCCTATTTTTCATAAGACTAATAATACCTCTTATCACTATCTTATGTCAAATGATAATTGCAATAAAAGGGTATTTTTTGAATTATTACGATAATTCCTTACAATAAATCAAAAACATATGTCATAAAGAAAGTAAAAATTAAGCTCTTCAGATAAAAACCTAAAGAGCTTGACACTAATTACTATTATTTTTACATTGTTACATGCATTTTTTCTTTGATAATTCTAATATTCTCATTACCAATTTCATTTGCTTTCTTTGTGCCTTCTGCAACAATTTCCTTAACAAGAGATGGATTTGCTTCATACTTAGCTCTTCTTTCTCTCATTGGATCAAGTAGTGCATTGAGCTTTTCATTTAGAAGCTTTTTACATGCAACACATCCCATTTGCGCATTCTTACACATAGAACAAACATTTTCTACTTCACCTGCATTAAATGCTTGATGATAGTGATAAACAGCACAAACATCAGGGTTTCCTGGAGTTTTTACACTAATTCTATTGGTATCAGTTTTTGCATTTCTTACCTTATTCCATACCTCTTCTGGTTTATCAGAAAGATATAATGCATTACCAAGGCTTTTACCCATCTTTGCATTTCCATCTAATCCTGCAAGTCTAGGAACAGGAGAAAGCTTGTAATCAGGAACGGTGATACTTGTTCCATAGAGCTCATTAAACTTTCTAACTAGCTTTCTAGAGAACTCTAAGTGAGGAACCTGGTCTTCACCTACTGGTACTAAATCAGCATTACAGAAGGTAATATCTGCAGTTTGAGAAACTGGATATCCTAAAAATCCATAGGTAAGTTTAGAAAAGTCATAGCTGAAATCACCATCATTTTCTCCAAAGCCATAGTTTCTAGACTCACTTTTAATTGTTGGGTTAATTAATAAGTGATTTACAGTTGTGAGCATTGAATAAAAGATTGTTAACTCTGCAATAGAAGGAACCATTGACTGCTGAATAAATGTAACTTTTTCAGGATCAAGACCTGCAGCAATATTATCCATTGCAACATTGTAAATACTTTCATTAATTAACTCAGGCCTTTCGAAGTGAGTTGTAAGAGCCTGTACATCGGCAATTAAGATAAATGTTTCATAATCATTTTGTAGAGCAACTCTTGTTTGAAGAGAACCTACATAGTGACCAATATGGAGTTTTCCTGTTGGTCTATCTCCAGTTAATATTCTTTTCATACTTTATTCCTTTTTTAACCTTTACAGTTACTACAGTTACAAGATCCTGAATGTGGATGATCTGTACAATAGTACCCAGAACCATGGTATACAACTGCAACATCAGAATACACCTTGTTAATAGCTTTCTTTGCACCACAATAAGGACAATCCTCTAATGGTGCATCACTAAAAGATCTTTGCATTTCAAATTCTTTATTACAATTCTTGCATCTATAACTATAGATAGGCATTTTAAATTATACTCCCACTTGCAACTTTAAGTTGCATTTCAAAGGCAGTAAGTTCTGCTTCATTCATAACACGGTCTCTTATTAAAACCTTATCATCTTGAGTATAGTATTGCTGACCTAAAACTTTGAAATCAGGTTTTTCGCCTTGTCTCTTGATTTCAGCAACTACTTGATTACGAAGAAGGGTATTTAATGTCTTAGCTAAACTCGAACTCTTCATAGTGATATCAGCATAAAGATAGAATACACTATCCTTTTCAACTACATAAATAACAGCATCACTCATTTGAACTATTACAGAAAGAGGGATTTCAAATCCAAGTGCAATCATTGTTTGAGGAGAACGAACATAAAGCCCCATAACAGACTCACCTATTAAGGCAGCCTTCTCATCACTTATTTTTATTACCCTATTCTTTATAGTAGTATCATAGAGCTCTTTATAGCTATCATTTGAGAATAGTATTACACCACTTGTTGGAGAACCTAGTTCAATAGAGTTTTCACTATTAGTATAGTACTTTACACCATCTTCCTTGACCTTTGAAAAGTCCTTCGAAAAACCAAGACCAGTGTTAATAATAAACTTACTGTAGTCCCCTTCAATTGCACCTGAAATATTCATTGATGCAATGTCAGCAGGATACGGATCATCCTCTATATATTCATCTTTAGATAGAGAAACAGATATACGAGAACTCTTATCTAAAATTGAAGATAATAGAGAATCGTTGACACCCAGCAGAGTAGGACGTACCTCTCTTGCCTTTTGGGTATCAACAGTAACAATAATTTCAGAATCCTCCCCCATTGCTTGGAAGTAATAACCATCCTTAAACTCATGAGTATGAGTACAAGAAGTTAAAATTAATAATACGATTACACAATAAAGAAGGATTCTTTTTTTCATACTTTCTCTACCAAAATCTTTGCTTTTTCATCACCAACTTCAGCTTCAATGCCATCGTTCTCTTGAATGATGATTTCATCAGCAAGAGTCTCATTTGAGATGTAAGCTTTAAAGTTCTCAAATGCTTTATTTGCTACATCTGATGAGAAGACAGTAAGCTTAATGTGGTCAGAAACTGCAAGATCTATCTCCTTACGTCTAGTTTGAACTGCTCTAACAAGATCTCTTGAAAGACCTTCTTCCAAAAGCTCATTAGTAATTTCGGTATCAAAACCTACTGTGAGAGCACCATCATTTAAGACCTTAACATTTGCTTTTTCACTTCTTTGAACTAAGATATCATCCTTTGTGATAGCAATTTCACCAGCACTGTATGAAATTTTCTCAGCCTTACCATCAAGGATATCAGCAATCTTTGCAGAATCGAAATTCTGAATCATAGCTGCGACTTCCTTCATGTTCTTGCCAAGCTTAGAACCAAGAACCTTGAAGTTTGCCTTACAGGAGTAAGAAACAAGACCTGTTTCATCACTCTGTAAAAGAACCTTCTTAACGTTAAGTTCTTCACGAATGATATCGCTATCTTTCTCTAAAATAGCTCTATCCTCGTCATCTCTATCAACGATAAAGTAAGCAGAAAGAGGCTGTCTTACTTTAAGGTTAGAGTTAGCTCTTAATGATCTACCCATTGCAACAGCCTTCATTACAAGACTCATCTCTTTTTCAAGAGCAATGTCTCTTTCACTATCGTTATAAACAGGGAATGAGCAAAGGTGGATAGACTCTGGCATCTCACTACTTCTTAAATTCTGATAAATCTCTTCGGTTACAAAAGGAATTACAGGACATGATACTTTTATAAATGTCATCAAAACTTTATAGAGAGTATCATATGCACTCTTTTTGTCACTATCACTTTCACTCTTCCAGAATCTTCTTCTAGATCTTCTAATATACCAGTTATTAAGATCGTCAACAAATGCGACAATTGCCTGACAAACTGCCTGAACATCATATGAATCAAAAGCTTTAGTTACTTCATCAACGAGGTGGTTGCTCTCTGAGATAATCCACTTATCGAGAGGGTTAGTAAGCTTATCATATGGTGTCTCTGATGGTTCATAACCATCGATATTAGCATAGGTGACAAAGAATGAATAAGCATTCCAAAGAGGAAGAAGTAATGTCTTAATTACTTCTTTAACACTATCCTCACTGAACTTTAAATCATCTGCTTTTACAACAGTTGAGTTCATTAAAGCAAAGCGGAGAGCATCAGCACCATAACTCTTTACAATCTCCATTGGATCTGTATAGTTATGTAAGCTCTTACTCATCTTCTTACCATCTGCAGTTAAAACAATACCTGAACAGATACAGTTCTTAAATGCAGGCTTATCGAAAATACCAGCAGCAATAACAGTTAATGAATAGAACCAACCTCTAGTCTGGTCGAGACCTTCATTAATGAAGTCAGCTGGGAAGTGTGCTTCAAAGCGTTCCTTATTTTCGAATGGATAGTGCATCTGAGCATATGGCATTGAACCAGACTCAAACCAACAGTCAAGAACATCAGGGATTCTTCTCATTGTACCCTTACCATCTGGGCTTGGCCATGTGATGTTATCAACAAAGTGCTTATGAAGGTCAGTTACCTTTACACCACTCTTTTCTTCAAGTTCTGCACAAGAACCAATTACCTCAATGTAGTCTGAACCATCACACTTCCAAACAGGAATTGGGTTACCCCAGAATCTGTTACGGCTAATAGCCCACTCTCTTGCACCCTCAAGCCACTTACCAAATCTACCATGCTTAATGTGGTCAGGAACCCAAGTAATCTGCTCGTTAGCAGCAAGCATCTTTTCCTTAATCTTTGGTACATCAACAAACCAACAGCTCATAGCTCTGTAAATTAAAGGAGCACCAGTTCTCCAACAGAATGGATATGAGTGAAGGTAATTTTCTCTCTTTACTAGCTTACCATGGTCTTTGAGCCACTGAATGATTGGTTTATCAGCATCCTTAACAAATACACCTTCCCAATCAGGAACTTCAGAAGTGAATTTACACTCCTCATCGATAGGACAAACTGTAGGAATACCTGTACCACGAAGTACCTGATAGTCCTCTTCACCAAAACCAGGAGCTGTATGAACGATACCACAACCATCTTCTGTTGTTACGTGATCACCACAAACTACAACGAAAGCACCTTGTTTTTTTAAGTCTGCGAAGTAAGGGAATAATGGCTCATAGGTCATACCCTTAAGTTCAGAGCCCTTAACCTCTTTTACAATTTTATAGTCCTTCTCATCTTTGTAGTACTTACCAATTAAGTTCTTAGCTAGGTAGTAATAATCATGACTTTCAAGGTCTTCGAGTTTTACATAATCAATATCTGGACCAACACAAAGTGCAAGGTTTGAAGGAAGTGTCCATGGAGTTGTTGTCCAAGCTAGAAAGTATGAATTTTCTTCCCCATCAACTGCGAATCTAATTGTTACAGCTGGGTCTGTTACATCCTTATATCCACCAAGGTTAACTTCCATATTTGAAAGAGGACATGCAAGTGCTGGTGAATATGGAAGGATATTAAAACCTTCATAGATAAGACCTTTATCATAAAGTGTCTTAAATACCCACCAAATAGACTCCATGTAGTCTTTATCCATTGTTCTATAACCGTTTTCAAAATCAACCCAACGGCCCATTCTGTTAACAGCATATTCCCACTCTTTTGTGTATTTTAAAACTGAAGAGCGACACTTTTCATTAAAGCGGTCAACACCATATTCAATAATAGCGTTATGACCAGAAATACCAAGTTCTTTCTGAATTAAACTTTCAACAGGAAGTCCATGACAGTCCCAACCAAATCCTCTAACAACTCTCTTTCCTTTCATTGTCTGGTAACGAGGAATAGCATCTTTAATTGTACCTGGAACGAAGTGACCAAAATGAGGAAGTCCTGTAGCAAAAGGAGGACCATCATAAAAAACATATTCATTATCTGCACTTCTGTTTTCAACCGATTTCTTAAAGATGTCATTTTGCTTCCAAAAGCCGAGAACACCCTCTTCCATTGAAGCAAAATCAACTTTATTATTTACGCTCTTAAACATTATTTAATCTCCTAAAAGACATTACTACTATGTTATTATATACTCATATTTTGTTCAATATGACACATCTATTCTAGTTAAGAGCATTTGCATATTTAGGTAATTTTTACTACACTTTTAGAAATGAAAAAGTACCCATTTTCCCATGACATGCTTACCCTTGGAAGGAAATTTAACCAAGCAGGTTTTTCTCTCTACTTAGTAGGAGGAGCAGTTCGTGACTACCTATTAGGTAAAGAAAATGATGATGCAGATTTCACCACAGATGCAACTCCAGATGAAGTAATTAATCTCTTTCCAAAATCAACAATTCCAACAGGAATAAAACATGGAACTGTTACCGTTGTATTTAATAAACAACCATACGAAATAACTACTTTTAGAACAGAAGGTGCATACACAGATAATAGACATCCTGACTCTGTTTCCTTTGTTCGCTCTCTTGAAGAGGATTTATCAAGAAGAGACTTCACTATTAATGCCTTTGCTACTTCAACAACAGATGGATTTATTATCGATCTTCATAATGGATTTGAAGATTTAAAAAATAAAACCATTAGAGCAATTGGATGTGCTAAAGAACGTTTTAATGAAGATGCTCTTAGAATGTTAAGAGCAATTCGTTTTGCGTCTAAACTAGGTTTTAAAATAGAAGAACAAACATTTAATGCAATAAAAGAAGATGCATATAGGATTACTTTAATTTCTAAAGAGCGAATTAGAGAAGAAGTTTTCAAGCTATTAAATAGTCCATATCCTAGCTACGGCTTAAAACTTCTTAGAGAGTCCAATCTATTGAAATACATTATTCCCGAACTCGATGAAGCTTATGGCTTTGAACAACTTGGAAATCATAAGGAAGATGTATTTAATCATACTCTTTCAGCAATTGAAGTAGCAAATAAGCTCTCCTATCCCTTTATTGTTAAGCTTTCCCTTCTATTTCATGACTTAGGTAAGATTGATGCAAGAAGAGGAAGTAAAGATGATGGTTATACATTTTACAACCACGAATCTATTTCTGCAAAAATAGCAGAGAAAACCTTAAAAGAATTAAAATGCTCAAATGAAGAGATAGCTAAAACAACTAACCTAGTTAAAAATCACATGTTTTCTTATACCCCTGCTTGGTCAGATAGTGCTATTAGACGTTTTATCCTAAGAGTCGGTATTTCTGATATTCCACTTCTATTTGATGTAAGAAGAGCAGATGCTCTATCAATGGATAGTAAAGCAGACTTTACTCTTTTAAATGAATTTGAAGAAAGAATTAAAAAAGAATTAGAAAACCAAAATGTCCTAACTTTAAAGGACTTAAAGATTAATGGAAATGATGTAAAAGCTTTATTTAATGTACAAGGTAAAACTATTGGTAATGTACTTTCATATTTACTTGAAGAAACAATTGAAGATCCATCTTTAAATGAAAAGGAAAAGCTAGTTAATCTTGCAAAAATCTATCTTACTAAAGTAAATAATTAACCTTATTTACATTTTGTATCTTGACTACTTTTCAATAGTTTTACAAATTAAAAGCCAAATACCTCATTCATCACCAAGACTTTTCATATCATCTGCTGAATAGACTTTAAGCAGGACATTTCCATCCCTTATATACTTCGTTCCTCAATTTGGATTCCATTCCTAACATACTTTATTATTTAAATCTTGTAATGATTTATGAAGCAATCCTTAAGTTGATGATATTTCAAATAAGCATTCTTATCATTACAAATTGCAAATATATCAATTTTATTTTCAAGTATTGCTCTTTCTACTGGAGTTATAAAACTCATGTTTTTCCAAAAGTCTTACATACTTTTAAACATATTCTTTATTCCAAAACTTAGGACCTTTATATATCCCTCTTCAAGAGAAATAGATGTTGAAAAAACAAACTGTTTTTCTATCGTAATTAAGTTGAAACTATCAAAATAAAGAAAAACCAACTTTTTTATTATTATTCATAGGAGGTAATAAAAAGTTAAGAGAAGTAAATCTTTGTAGTACTATCTCGAGAAGTATTAATAAGGAATATATGTTTAAATTAAAATCAAAATATACAGATGAAGAAAGAGCGATAGCGAGGTCACTACGACCTATCGATGATACTCTCTTTCGCACTATGGCAAAGGATAATATTCCTTTTGTAGAGCATATTGTTCGAGTAACCTTAAATAGAGATGATATATCCATATTAAAAATTAACACACAAGATGATATACATCTCTTTGAAAAGCCACACTCTGTTATTCTTGACTGTCTTGCTGTTGATAAAGAAGGTACTTACTATGATATAGAGGTACAAGCATCTAAGAAAGGAGATGAAGTAAAAAGAGCAAGATATATATCATCAATGATAGATTCTAGGTATGCATTAGGAAAAGGTATAAGTAGC
>NZ_JAXEGN010000096.1:0-9223 GCF_034103065.1 Bullifex sp.
ACGCTATTTTCTACATCTTCTTCGCTATTGTTTAGTGTAGTTCTATCCAAAGTAATACTTTCTAAGAAAGAAACAAGACCTTCTCTTCCAGGAGCAAGACCATTGAGAGCTGAAATTAATGCAGATAAGTTTTCAAGTCTACCTCTTCTTACTGCTTCATCTTTTTCATCTTCATAAAGTTGTTTTATTCCACTTTCTTCAAGCAGGAATGTAGCAAAATCCTTTAACTCGCAATTTTCTGAAAGCATATTATTTGCTTTATTAATCATAGCTAAAAATTTAGAAGCTCCATTTTTAGCCTTTCCAGTAAGCTTATTATCTTTAATTGCAAACTCTAAGCTATCAATTAGGTGATCTGAATAAGATAAGATGCTTTCAATTGCACCCTTACCAATACCTCTTGCAGGTTTATTAATAACCCTTAAAAATGAAATACGATCACGAGGGTTTAACACAATGGAAAATAGTGCAAGTGAATCTTTAATTTCCTCACGCTCATAGAAACGTAGTGCTCCAACTACTTGGTAAGGTATCCTATATCGTGAAAAAGCTGTTTCAAATTCTCTTGATTGAGCATTAGTTCTATAAAGAACAGCAACAGACTTATAATCAGGAAGGCGAGAAATTAACATTTTAACCTTTAGTGCTTCCTCATCAGAATCAATTGCACTAATTAATTCAGGCATATCACCCCTTTCATTATTTGTAAAAATAGTTTTATCGTGTCTACATTTATTATTTTTAATAACAGATGATGCAATGCGTAAAATATTCTTAGTACTTCGATAGTTTTCTTCTAACTTAATAATTCTAGTATTAGGATAGTCATATTCAAAGGAAAGGATGTTTCTAATCTCTGCTCCTCTAAACTTATAAATAGACTGGTCATCGTCTCCTACTACTACTAGCTGGGTATCAGGACCAACAATCTCTTTTAATAGTCTAAATTGAGAAGCGTTAGTATCTTGATACTCATCAACTAATATCAATTTAAACCTAGACTTAAAGTATTCTCTAACATCATCATTATTTACTAATAATTCAGTTGTCCGAATTATTAAATCGGCAAAGTCTACACACCCTGAACTTCTTAAAGCCTTTTCATAGGTTGCATAGTAAGTTCTAAATCCAGGTAAGTGATAAGCAATTCCATTTAATTCTTTGGAATCTGGGTCTAAACCTTTATCCTTTGCCTTACTAATTTGCTTCATAAATTCTCTTAATTCTGCCTTCTTTTGATCTGGATAAGAATTTGCAAGCAAATTTAATGAATCATCATCGTCATAGATAGTAAATGAACTATTTAGGCCAATTCTATCTCCATAACGACGAAGAACGTAGGCGCCAAAGGAGTGGAAGGTTCTCATCTCAAGCCCATTAATATTTTCATCAGGGATCATATTGTTAATTCTGTCCCTCATCTCTTTAGCAGCTTTATTTGTAAATGTTACTGCTAAAATTCTATAGGGACTAATTCCCATCTCTTTTATTGCATAGGCAATTTTCGATGTAATAACACGTGTCTTACCTGAACCAGCTCCAGCTAAGACAAGAAGTGGATTGGAAAAATCCAATACCGCTTCTTTTTGCATATCATTTAATGTATTTAATAAGTTATCCATTAAAAGACTTTCCTTATTAAGATAGCTTCAAGATCGACTCCACGAACTTTTCTAATACCCACTTCAACAACATCACCTGGGTTAATCCCCTCACCCATTATTACTGTTAGGCCATCAACTTCAGGAGCTTGAGAGTAAATACGTGCAATAGATAAATCTTCACCTTTGATGTTCTCTTCAACTAGTGCAAGGTACTTTTTACCTACAAAACGCTCTAAATTTTCCTCTGTTATCTTACTCTGAAGCTCTTCAAGCTCAGCTTTCCAAGGTGTTGCTCTCTTAATTGCCTTCTTATGCTCTCTCTCACCTCGCATATCGAAAGCAGGAGTATCTTCTTCTCTTGAGTATAAGAATGAACCCATCCAATCAAAACGAGCCTCACGAACAAAACGCAACAACTCATCAAAGTCCTCTCTTTCCTCTCCAGGGAAACCAAGCATTAAGGTTGTTCTAATAACTGCTTCAGGAATTTGAGTTCTAATATTGTTTATTAAAGCTAGATATTTTTCTCTATTACCTGTTCTTTTCATACCTTTTAATACTCTTTCACTTGCATGTTGGAAAGGTATATCAAAATAAGGTAAAACTTTTTTATTATTTTTAATAATATCGATAATTTCTAATGGGAATGTATCAGGATGGATGTATAAAAGTCTTAGTACAAAGTTACCTTCAAACTCAGCAATAGTTTTTAATAGCTCAGGAAAATGAGATTTACCATCCCAATCAGTACCATAAGCACCTAAATCTTGAGCAATTAAATTAATTTCATAAAAACCTTCACTAATTAATCTCTTTGCCTCAGCTAATACATTATCCATAGGTCTACTTCTGAGTGGACCTCTAATTATTGGAATTGCACAGTAATTACATCTATGGTTACAGCCTTCTGATATTTTCAAATAGCATGAACGTGGCATTGATAAAAATTCATTTCTATCATCTTTATCCTTATCAGGATCAGGATATTCTGGAGCTAATACAATTTGCTCATCAGCCTTTTCTAATTCATCTAAAAGATTTGAAAATTTTGATAAATCATGGTTTCCAAAGATAGCATCTGCTTCTTCTAACTCAAGCTCCTTGCTGTAGCGTTCAGCTAAACAGCCTCCTAAAATAATTTTGGCATTTGGAAAATTATCTTTTAATGAAAAGAAAGTATTTATTGATTCTTCCTTAGCACTTTCAATAAAACCACATGTATTTACAAAGAGTAAATCAGCTTCCTTTGGCTCTTTTGTTACCTCGTAACCTTTTTCTTTTGCAATTGTTAAAATTATTTCGCTATCGACTTGGTTTTTTGCACAACCAAGGCTTTCAATGTATATTTTTTTACTCATAATTAACCCTTTTCAATATCCAATAAGAAATAATAAGTTGAATACCAGTCGAATTTTTATACATATTATTGCATAAATTTTCAATGGCTGATAGTATCCAATAGAATATTCATTTTTTTTAAAATAAGAGGGCCTATGACCAAATACATCATTAAGCGACTGATTGGCATGATTCCTACAATGCTAATCATCATCACTCTTAGTTTCTTTATTGTACGTATCGCACCAGGCGGACCTTTCGATGGGGAAAGAGCACTTCCTGAAGTTGTAAAACGTAATATTGAAGCAAAGTATCATATGGACGAACCTCTCTGGCAGCAGTATGGAAGATATCTATTTGATGTTATCAGAGGAGACCTTGGACCTAGTTATAAGTACAAGGACCACGATGTTAACTCTTTGATATTTAACTCAATTCCTAATTCAATTTATCTTGGCTGTATAGCTATGGCTATTGCCCTGCTGTTTGGTGTGTCGTTTGGCATTATAGCAGCAGTTAAACAAAACTCACTGCTCGACTACCTTCCTATGGGTATTGCGGCACTTGGACTTTCAGTTCCGCTATTCGTAGTAGGACCACTATTGCAATACATATTTGCAATGAAGTTAGGATGGTTCCCTACCTCAGGATGGTTTACAGAAGGTCTTGGATGGAAAACTATCGTACTTCCATCAGTTGCTCTATCTTTCGCTTACTATGCAGATATTGCACGTTTAACAAGATCTTCAATGCTTGAAACTCTTCGTTCTGATTACATTAGAACAGCAAAAGCTAAAGGTATGAGAAACAGTATCATCATCTTTAAACATGCTATGAAGGGTGCAATGCTTCCAATCGTAAGCTACCTTGGACCTGCATTTGCTGGTATTATCACTGGTAGTATCGTAGTTGAACAGGTATTCCGTGTTCCTGGCTTAGGTAAGTTCTTTGTTCAGTCATCATTTAACCGTGACTATACACTCATCGTTGGTGTAGTAATTGTTTATTCTGCAATTCTCATCGTCATGAACTTTGTCGTAGACGTTGTATACGCACAGCTTGACCCAAGAATTACTTACAAATAAGGTGGATGGAAAATGATGAGAAAAAAGAAAGAACAAACAGTTAACGAGTTTAACCAGGTTGTAGTCGGAAACAGCCTTACTAAGGAAGCATGGAAAAGATTAAAGAAAAATAAGATGGCAGTTTTTGGCATGGTAGTTGTAATTATCTACGCTATCATTTCCTTCTCTGCTTCACTTCTTCCTATCTATCCATACGATGAATCTATCATTGACCACCAGCATTTAAGACCATCTCTTACAAAGACTTCTGGTGAATTAATGCTTGAACAGCAATATAAGAACCTATATTTTAAGGCTTGGAGAGCTGGTAGATTAGTACTCTCAGAAGATGAAAACCAGATGGTTGAAGAGCTTATTTTAAAGAATGAGACTAATAAAGTTTGGGATTACCTCTATAAAGAAGGTGAAAGTCAAAGAGAAGCTGGTACATTTACTTTCAACTCCTCAGAGCAAAAGACAATCGATAGATACATTGATAAGATTAATACAGATATCCAGATTACTATCGATAATCTTTATTACCTATTAAATGGTAAGAAGGTAAAGCTTTCAAAGCTCGACTATGCAACTTTATTGGATTTATATTCAAAAGAAATCAATGCATCTGCTGATTTAATTGAAGAGTCTTTAAATAAGGAAATAAGATCACAAGTTACCAACACAGTTAAGGGTAACCTTGCTGATGCATCAGAAGAAGATATTACAGCTGCTGTAAATCTTGAAATTGAAAACATGTCAAGAAAAGATTGGGAAGCTAAAGCTTGTGAATCTATTATCGGTAAGCTCGAATCTAGTGCTAAAAAGACTATCGAGAAGAAGATGAAGGCTCAAATTGCAGAAGGTTCTGTTGAATTCCCATACAAGGGTGACATCGAAGTAAATGATCACATTACAGCTAAGGTAGAAATTAGCTTAAAGCACATGAGAAGATACTTCCTTGGAACGGACTACCTTGGTCGTGACTTACTATCTAGAATTATTTATGGTGGTCAGATTTCTATTGCAATTGGTTTAATTGGTACAATTACTTCAGTACTTATCGGTATCTTAGTAGGATCAATTGCAGGTTATAGAGGTGGTAAAGTAGACTACTACTTAATGAGATTCGTAGATATCATGTACGGACTACCATACATGCTCTTAGTAATTATTTGTATGGCTATCTTTGGTAGAAAGATTTTCAACCTATTCTTTGCACTTGCAATGGTATCATGGCTTACAATTGCACGAATGGTTCGTGGTCAGATTATGAGCTTAAAGAACCAAGAGTATGTTGAAGCAGCAAGAAGTATGGGTGCATCTACATCACACATCATTCTTCGCCACATGGTACCAAACTCACTCTCAGTTATCATTGTTTACTCAACAATCAGAATTCCAGCATTCATCATGCAGGAAAGCTTCTTATCATTCCTCGGTCTCGGTGTTCAAGCACCATATGCTTCTTGGGGTTCATTAATTGGTGATGGTGTTGCTTCAATGACACTTTATCCATGGAAGCTTATCTGTCCATCTGTAGCAATGATTGTATTCTTATTTGCCATGAACTTCTTTGGTGATGGTTTAAGAGATGCCTTCGACCCACAGAGTAAGAACCAACTTTAAAGGAAATACCGAATATGAGCGAACAGAATAAACCAGTATTAGAAGTAAAAGGCCTGCAGACATACTTTAAAACCGATGCAGGTATTGTAAAAGCAGTAGATGGCGTCTCCTTTACAGTTCATGAAGGAGAAACAATCGGACTTGTTGGAGAGTCTGGTTGTGGAAAGAGTGTTACAAACCTTTCTATCATGCGCTTAGTACCTTCCCCTCCAGGAAAAATTGTAGGTGGTGAAGTCTTGTATGAAGGCCGTGATATCATGAAAATGAGCGAAAAGGAACTTAGAACAATCAGAGGAAATAATATTTCCATGATTTTCCAGGATCCAATGACAAGCTTAAATCCATTTCTAAAGATTTCTACTCAGATGATTGAAACAATTCGTCTTCACCAGAATCTTTCAAAGAAAGAAGCTCGTGAAAAAGCAATTAAAATGCTTGCTGAAGTAGGTATTCCTTCTCCTGAAAAGAGAATCGATTGCTATCCTCACCAGTTCTCTGGTGGTATGAGACAGCGTGTAATGATTGCTATGGCATTAAGCTGTAACGCTAAGGTATTAATTGCAGATGAACCAACAACTGCGCTCGATGTAACAATTCAAGCTCAGATTTTGGAACTCATCCAAAAAATTAATAAAAAGTTTAAGACCGCTGTAATCCTTATTACACACGACCTTGGTGTTGTTGCAGGTATGTGTGATAACGTATGTGTAATGTATGCTGGTAGAATTGTTGAGCAGGCTCCTACTCACGAACTATATGCAGCACCATCACATCCATATACTCAGGGCTTAATTGCATCAGTACCTAGAATGGACGAATCAGATAAGAATAAGAAGTTATTCTCTATCGAAGGTCAACCACCAAACGTTATTGATCTTCCACCTTGCTGTCCTTTCCATCCAAGATGTCATAAGAAGATTGGTATTTGTGAACACATGTATCCACCAGTAAAGCAGCTTAGTGATACACATACATGTGCATGTTGGCTCCATGCATCTCAGGAAGAGATTAAGAAAGCTGAAGAGGAGGTCAAGAAGAATGGCTGATGATAAGAAAGTACTTTTGGAAGTAAAGGATCTAAAACAGCACTTCCCTATCGATAATGGTGGTATCTTCAAAAAGCAAATTGGTGCAATTAGAGCTGTAGATGGTGTATCTTTCACAGTAAATGAAGGTGAAACACTTGGTATTGTAGGTGAATCAGGATGTGGTAAATCTACATGTATCAGATCTATCGCACAGCTATATAAGCCAACTGCAGGTGAAGTTATCTTCCAAGGTGTTGACCTTTGTAAAGCAGATAGCAAAACTCTTCTAAAGTTTAGAAAAGATATTCAGATGATTTTCCAAGATCCAATGGCATCTCTTGATCCAAGAATGACAGTAAGATCTATAATCGCTGAACCACTTAATATTTATAATAGAAGAGGTTTATTAGATCACAAATGGACTGTTGAAGAGATTGAAGAAAGAGTTGAAATTCTCATGGAGAAAGTTGGTCTTAATAAGACATTTAAAAATAGATATCCTCATGAGTTCTCAGGTGGTCAGAGACAGAGAATTGGTATTGCAAGAGCACTTGCATTAAATCCAAAGATTATTCTTGCTGACGAACCTGTATCTGCTCTCGACGTTTCTATTCAGGCTCAGATTCTTAACCTTATCTCTGACTTACAGAAAGAAATGGGTATTACATTTATCTTCATTGCTCACGACCTTGCTGTTATTCAGCACATTAGTGACCGTGTAGTTGTAATGTACCTTGGTAAAGTTATGGAAATCAGTAAAGCTGATGAACTGTATAGCAATCCTAAACACCCATACACTACTGCCCTTCTTTCTGCAGCTCCAATTCCTGATCCAGTAAAAGAAAGATCAAGACAGAGAATTATTCTTTCTGGTGACGTACCTTCTCCAGATAAGGAAAGAAAAGGATGTTATTTCTACGATAGATGTCCTCACAAGATGGAAAAGTGCTCATGCAACATTCCGCCAATGTTTGATTGTGGACCAGAGCACCAAGTAGCTTGTTGGCTCTATGAGGAAAAGTAAACAATAACTAAAAGGCTGTTAAAAAACAATAAAGTTTAATAACAGCCTTTTCTTTTATTTATTAACTAAGCTCAAGAATTCCCATTTTTCTCTACCCTCAGCAATTACGTTATCTAAAATCATTTGAGAATAATTACACATACTAGTCTCTTGCTTTATTGTATCTAGCGATATCTCTTAATACTCTTTCCTTTAGCATTACTTATTTATATAGTTTTATTACAACTGAAGCTGAAGAATAAAACCATACAGAAACAGTCTTAGTGAGCTTTTCATATTCTTGTTTTCTCATTATTTCTTCTACGATAAGTCCTGATGCATAGATAAATGCTCTATTAGGTAGATTTATACCTTTAGAAAGTTTATTTAGAACATCGATGTTAATCCTAACGATTTTCCTAGCTGTGATATTTGGAAGATTACATGTAAAAACTAAATCACATTTAAACTTTGATTTATCACTATCATCAAGCTTTACTAAGCCACCTTCAAGGGGAAGATAATCAATTTTTAGAAATCTTGCTACCGTATAATTTTTTACAACATTCACCTAAAACAAACATTTCTTGTTTTAATTTCATAAAAGTTTCACCTATAGATAATAGAACTTTTTTATTTAAAACACCCTTTTCGGATCTATTTTTACTTCTCTAGGTCGGTCAACATAGTATTCTAAACCAGAATAAGCTGCCATTAAGGGAGCAAGGCGTTCAAGTTTACCTGCAGATGATTTTTCAGGGATGATTTCTATATCGTGCTTATCCTCTTCTTCTCCCTTCATTTTTATTGATAAAACACAATAAGCTTTATGTGTTAATGTAGCCTTTTGCTCCATAGAACCATGAATCCCTTTAACAAAGTGTGTTAATTCTAATCTTTTAATTTGTTCATATGGATAAATATTTTTTTTAACAAAAGGACCAAATCCCCAAACAGAAATAAATGCTTTATCTCTATTTGAGATAATCCAATTATCACGATAAAGTGCAACAAGCAATAATAAGAATGTAATTACTAAAGGTAAGATATCTGAATTACTCCACCCTTCTTCTGAAAAAACAATAAGAAATCCTACTAAAATAAAAAAAGCAAAAAGCCCACAAACAATTTTTAGAGCTCTTGATGGACCATATACTGCAATATCTTTCTTCTCAATTTCTTTTAAATTATAAGTAAACATCACCTTTAATATAACCTAAAAAATAAATATGATACATCTATGAATCGAGTAATCTCAGTTTATTCTGGTAAATCAAATCAATTAAGAATAAAAATAAAAGAAAAGTTAATTCAAAGTTTAAATCAGAGCCAATATAACTATATAAAGAATATTCCAAATGTTCTTTTTTGTGGGCTAAAGGATTCAACACTTGGTGAATATGATGTTCAAAATAATTTAATTTTACTTAATTCAAAATTAATTAATTATGACTTTGATACCATCTTTAATGTAGCCCTTCATGAATTAGCTCACTACATAACTATTAATTATGTATCATCTCCTCATGATTCTCTCTTTAAAGAGGTTTGTACAAATCT
>NZ_JAXEGN010000097.1:0-5717 GCF_034103065.1 Bullifex sp.
TACATCTTCTCCCTTCAAGGTTAAGACATTTTCTCTAATTCTATCAAAAATTACGATTGTGTTATTTAGTGAGTAACCAATGATAGTCAATACAGCAGCAATAGTTGTTGAGGATACTTCTAGTCGCAGAATTAGAATAAAAGCAAACATCATCAATACATCATGAAGGAGTGCAATGATAGATGAAATTGCATATGAGAATCTAAATCTAACCCATATATAGATTAGTATTAAACCAACAGCAATTGCTACAGCCTTTATTGAGGAGGTAAATAGTGTTGATGAGAATTTTGGTCCAACGAAATCACTTTGGAGTGTAATAATTTCCTCCGCCGATGCAATAGAAGAAAGCAAGGATCTAATCTCATTTTCTAATTGATACTGAGTTTCTCCCTCTTTTACCTTAACTTTAACAAGAAATGATCCATCATTTTTTTCTCCTGCAACTTGGACATTTAAGCCATCCATAGAAGAAAGTGCATTTCTAATATCACTAATAGCTACATCAGAGGTTTCTGTTGCACAGTTTACATTAAACATACTACTTGAAAGATTTACAGGGTATGATGCACCTGTTACGACATTACTCATAAGTAGCTCTGAATTTTTAACTTTTACAGAAATACCTTCAATTGTATCAAAGAAGGCTGCAGCCTCTCCTGCTGTTTTATATTCTTGAGGATTGATAATATAGCTTTTACTATTTTGTCCTTCTTTAATTGTTAGCTTCAGCTCCCCTTGAGATGCTGATAGTGTTGCACTACCAGCCCCATCATATGAAATGCTAAAGGCAACTGGTGCAATTTGAATTTGTTCTGAAAGGCCAGATGAAAAATCAATACCAGTATTAAAGCCGACAGTAAATAGCATTACTAAACCAGCTATAATAATTAGTGCAGAAGGCACCATAAAAAGATATCTATACTTTATTATCTTATTCATTTCTTGCCTCCTTTAAATGAAATTAAAAACTTCTTTGAGTCTTCCTTAATAAATAGAGAGAAGATGAAGTGGCTGAAATATAAAGATGTAAATAGGGAACTTGCGATACCAATTGCGAGGGTAATTGCAAATCCCTTAACGCTACTACTACCAAGTGTTGACAATACAAGAGCTGCAATAATTGTGGTAACGTTTGAGTCCATAATTGTCCAAAAAGCTCTCTTAAAGCCACTTTCAAGCGCTTGATATGGTTTTTTACCCTTCTTTAACTCCTCTTTAATTCTTTCATAGATAATTACGTTTGCATCTACAGCCATACCTAAAGTTAATATTAAGCCTGCAATAGATGTTAATGTAACTGTAAAGCTAAGTGCAGAGAGTAATGATATCATAATAAAGAGGTTTAATAGTAAAGCAAGGTCAGCGACTAAGCCCGCTAGAGAGTAGTATGCAACCATGAAAATAATAACTAGAGCAAAGCCAATTACAATTGCAGTTAAGCCTGTTTTAACTGCATCATCACCAAGGGTTGCACCAACACTTGTCATTGATACTATTTCAAGATCAATTGGGAAGGATGCACTCTTAAGAGTAATTGCAAGAGACTGAGCCTCCTTTTCATTGAAGCCAGAAATTTGAACATTACTACTAATTGCATCATTAATTGTTGCTACACTTCTTACCTTTTCATCTAAGACAACAGCAAGTGCTTGTCCCTTATGCTTTGAAGTTAAATCATAGAAAAGCTTTCCACCCTCATTTGAAAGTGTAAAGTTAACAACAGGACGGTTTGTAACACTATCTTTGCTACTTTGAGATGATTCAATGTAAGAACCATCTAAATTAATGCTTGGATCAAGAACAACTAGGCTTTCTAATACATCAAGAGAGTAATCATCACTCTTATAATAGCCAAGCATAATACGGTTACTTGGTACTATCGAAGGAGTAATTAATTCACCTCTTTCATTATAAAAGCTCTGAGGATCTGCTTGGTACATTGAATTAACCTTATTTGTTAATGCTGAATCAACTAAGCAAAAGTATAAGCTTCCTTTACCCTGTAGAAAGGAATTTACACGTTCGGTATCTGCTTCACCAGGTATTTCAATTAATATTTGATTGTCCCCTTGCTTTCTAATGTCAGGTTCACTAACACCATATTGGTCAATTCTTGAAGAAAGAATCTCTATATCCTGTGAAACAGCAGCACTAATCTCTTCTGCACTTGGAGTATAACCTAACTTTTGAGCATAACCTTTGGTATCTGCTTCAAGTAATACAGATACACCACCCTTTAAATCAAGGCCAAGAGATAGGATTCTTCCTTGAAGTGATTTTGCATCCATAATCTCTTTTCTATAGTGGTTCTCAACAACACTAAATAAATCACTTTCACTCTTAAAAGCTCCCATTAATGTTGATACTGTCCAAGAATTACTCTTGTAACCTCTATCTTTAGCTTCATCAATTAAATATGAATATTCTTTTGGTACACTAGAACTACCACCCAAGGCTTTAATTGAATTAACATCCTCGCTGGCCTTTGCTCTCGAGTAATCACGAATTTCTTCTTTTGTACCTGTTGCAAGGTTCTTCACGTCTTCAGAAACAAAACAGTACCACTTTATACTAGGATAAAGCAGTACTGCTGAAACAATGAGGACAAGAAGAACTGCAGCAATTCGTCCTGCATTCTTCATAAAAAATAGTCCTTATTTATCTTCTTTCTTTTCTGAAGCCTCTGCTGGCTTTACTTCTTCTGCCTTTTTCTCTTCGATAGCCTCAGCCTTTTTCTTTGAAGGAGCGCTCTTAACAGCATCTTTATTTGTAACTGTAGAAATAGCTGTCTTTAAGAACTCAATTCTTGCATTATCATCGACCTTTAAAACAACAGTCTTTTCTTTTACTGCAACGACAGTACCATGGATACCACCGATAGTAATGACTTTATCACCCTTCTTAAGTGCATCAATCATTGCCTGAGCCTCTTTATCTCTCTTCTTCTGTGGTCTAATAATAAGAAAATAGAAGATAAGGATGATGGCACCAAACATAATAAATGTGGTCCACATTGAACCTGTAGCTGAATCCATAATTAATTCCTCGTTTTTTATAAAATATCTTTAAAAAAATATCATCTATATCATATCATCGTCAAGCGTGGATTTTAAAAGCCTTTCCTATTGAGAAAAATTAAATATATTTGTATTCTGACTGCTCCCACGGGCAAGAGCGTGGGGTTCTGATTACCAAGAGTAGCTTGTAGTCGTACATCATTTTCAGACTTTGGAGTTACAAGTGTAAGCCTATTTGAATCAGGACTTTCATTATCAAGCAGTCCTACGACCACATTAGCGATAAATTTCTGCTTCTCAGCAAGGAAGCATAGTCATTCTCCCTATTATTAGATTTTTAACCTATTTTTATTATATAAACAGAATATTTAATTAGTAGTTTCCCAAAATATAGGACTAAGACTTCTTTCTAGGCCTGCCTCTTGGACGTTTAGGTTTGTCAGATACAGGCTTTTGTTTTCTTGGTCTACCAGGATTTCTTTTCACCTTTGTACAAGTAGCAATATCTAGCTTTACTAATATTTCCATTACGGAAGGAAGAGTGTGTATCCAATAATTATCATTGTCTTTTGGCTTTACACTTTCACCTTTAACACCTCTCCATGCAGAAGAAAGATCATCCATTAACTCACCATAACTCATAGTATCCAAAAGACCAGTTTCATCAGCTTTTTTAGTCATCCTAGAAGTTAATATAGTAGCAATGAAGTTAACAAATTCTTCCCCAATTACACTAAAGTCTCCTTGTACGTTAGTTGTAGTTAGACCTTCATCGCCTTTATATTGAGCAAACATTAGTTCTAAGAGCCATCTTTCTGAGTAAATCTTATATACTTCTTTTTCACTTAAATCTAAGTCAGAAATAAATACAATCGTTCCAAAGCTGTCTTTCTGCTTTTGGTACTTTTCCAAGTCAAATAACTCTTTCTTGATGGAGTTTTCTACATACCCCATATCTTCCTTTCCAGCTCTGTATACATCTCTAAATGAATAAAGATACTTCTTATCATTTACCTCTTTCTTACAACAGAGCAGTACTCTATCACCGAAATGTATAGTCTTATCCCATGTAAGTGCACAATTATCCTTTATAAGCTTTGCTCCTCTCTTGAGAGGAAGAAGATAATGTAGCTCATTATTTTTATCTAATGCTTCCTTTATATTCTTTAGAGGAAAGCCTTTGTCCGCTACTATAATTCCTTTCTGAATACTGTTGTCCTTAATAAAGGAAGCGACTGTAATAGCATCTATATTATTACCTGGATACACTTCAGAACATAAAGGTTCCCCAGTTTCTGTATCAAATGCATAAAGTATGGATATATCTCTAGTTCCCTTAACTCTAGCTTTCCTACTGTAAGAGGATAAATCATTAACACTACTATTATCCTGTCTTAAAGTTCCATCTATTGCTATATGGTGCTGCTTACATACTGCTGAAAGCCTTTTCTCTTGAAAAAGACGTCTCTTATCACTATCCATACCAATTCTCTTGTAAAACTCTGTAATGCTATTTTTACTCATAGCACATCCAGGATACCAAACATTAACAAAGGTTCTTTCATATTCTGTTGAATATCTATTACAGGCTATCTTAGGTTTAATTACCTTTAGAATTGCGATAGCTATTATCTCTACTGCGTCTCTTATGGGATAAACTGAAAGAAGATCCATGTATATATCATTGGTAAATGAATATGCAAAAGCAGCAGCACCATAGCTGAACATATTAGGGACTTCTGCAGTCTTTTCTTTTATAGGTACAAACACACCATCTATAATATGTCCTATTACTTTACCATTCTTTGGTCTAGGGTTACTGCCATTTTCATAAACTATCTCACCTCTTTCCCTTACGGCATAGCGATATTTTGTATCTCTTCCACTATCTTCAACTATTGTATTAACAGGTCTTGCGACCTTTCTAACCGATTCAGGAACTGACATAGTAAATACCTCTTTTTATATAGTCCATATTATAATAATAGGACTAAAAAAGCAAGAATTATTCATGACTTTTGAAACTTAATATTATACAAAAATCCACTACATATGCCTTGTATATGCAGTGAATTATAGGTAAAAACTTGTTAATTAGTGAAAAATGTTAATTTATGTTAAAAAATATAGTTTAGATAGCTAATCCTATAGTCCTATTTTTTGGGAAAGTGTTAATTAAAATACAAGCAGATAAAAATGAATTTTTGAGTTATATTAACAGTGAGAAAGCATTTCAAAATCTTGATGAAAATACTGCTAAGCTATTAGAAACAATTGTGAATATAGAAATCCCAAAAGATGGAGGCTATAATATGTGCAAAGCATTTGACGAAATTAAAAAAGATGCAAAGCTAGAAGGAAATAAAGAAGGTAAAACTAATACTTTTTTTGAATTAACTCATGAAGGATTGCTTTCAAGAGAAATAGCAGCAGAAAAGCTAAATATTTCTCTCTCTGAATATACTAAGCTGGAAAAAGAATTCTTTGATAAAAAATCTGCTACATGTTGATTTCTCATGTAGCAGTATTATTTATGCTAGTGTAGCTTCAAGTTGTGCTTTTGCTTCTGCTAAGGTTTCATCATATTGCTTTTGTAGTCTTTCAAGCTGTTGGTTTGCAATCTTTAAAAACTCAGGATCATTTTCAAGTGATACTGGGACGTCTTGTCCATATTGAGCTTTAAGTTGAGCTGCTTTT
>NZ_JAXEGN010000098.1:0-9714 GCF_034103065.1 Bullifex sp.
ATGGAGAATTTGCATATACAGTTGCAAACATAAAGGGGGAAAGGAAATTCTTTCAAGAGAGACGATTCTCAGAAGATGGTTTTAACTTCACAAATAGTGAGGTAATTATCCCTAACTTTGTTGAAGATGAAAGAGACCCAAGACTCTTTATCTATAAAGGTAAAAAATATCTACTTCTGTGGCTGGAGAAGAATACCTTTGCACTTTATATCGATAACTATGGCTCATATGAGCTAGTTAATAAATTTGAGGCAAAGGATGCTTGGGAGTGTCCTGATATCTACGTGGTTAATGATAGATTATTCTTTACCTCTGCTGATGGTTTTTACTTTGAAGCACAAATTGATGATAGTGGTTTAAAGCTGATTGGTGAACGTAAGAACATGTTCTTAACAAAGCTAAACTATGCATCACAGAGCTTTACTGGTCTTGATGATACCTATATGGTATCTTGGCTAAGAGTAGAAACTCCACACTTAAATACTACAGGGGCAATGAGTATTATTAGAAAGGTTGGCCTTATTGGTGACAACTTAACTCTTGAACCTAATGAGGATTTATTAAAGCATTTTAAAGCTAATGGAGAGTATCATAACACCTATTCAAGTGAAGAAAATGCTTTATATCTAGTAACAGAAGGTTCTTTTACAGGTGATATCCAAGGTCAAAGTATTAGTTATGATTCTAGTCTTGGTAAGCTAATTTTTGGTACTGAAGAGGTAATCTTTAATAGCCATGATAATAAGTTAAACATATTTATTGATGAAGAGATTATTGAAATATCAAATAGTACATACCAAGAGCTCTCTTCCTTTGAAATTAAGGATAAAAACGTTTATCATAAAGGTGTTAGGATCTCATCTTCTAACTTAAAAATAAAAGAGTTTATCTGGAGGTGAACTTAAATTGGCTACAATAAAGGATGTTTCGAAGGAGACAGGCCTTAGTATTGGTACTGTTTCCAGAGTATTTAATAATCGCGGATATATTAGCAAAGAGACTAGAGAAAAGGTTGAAGCTGCTGTTAAGAAATTAAACTACCAACCAAACGCACTTGCTCGTTCTCTATCAAAGTCTTCATCTAACATTATTGGGGTTATCCTACCTCATATTGCTCATCCTTTTTTCTCTGATCTTCTTTCAAACATAGAGAATGCTACTAGAGAAAAAGGTTATTCTCTGATGGTATTTGTTACTAAGGGTGATGAAGTTGCAGAACTTGAAATGATAAATCGATGTAGAGAAAATAGAGTTTGTGGTCTAATTCTTTGCTCTGGACGATTTGCAACCAAAAAAATTGAAACAAATGAATTTCCTGTTGTAGCAATAGAAAGAAATCCAGAAGGGGCCTCTTTTGCAATTGAATGTAATAATAGACAAGGTGGTAGATTAGCAGCTGAAGAACTAATTTCTAAGGGCTGCAAAAATGTAATTAGCCTTGCTGGTATTCAAGGCAGGAAGATGCCTGCAGATGAACGCTCTATTGGCTTTGAAGAGGTTTGTAGAGAAAAAGGAATTAATTTTACTTGTCTTTCATACCCACCAGAGCTATATGATAGACTCGACTATACTGCATTTATTGATAAAGTATTAAGCGAAAGACCTTCAACAGATGGTGTTTTTGCTTCCTCTGATATCATTGCGAGCCAGGTTATCCAAGTAGCAGCTACTAGAGGGTTAAGGGTTCCTGACGACCTTAAAGTAGTTGGCTTTGATGATTCCTTAATCGCAACATACACTACTCCTCCTCTAACAACTATTCATCAACCAATTAAAGAAATGGCAGAGCTTGCTGTATCAACTTTAATTAATCTTAAGGATGAAAGAGCTGCTACCGGTTGCACAATTATGAATGTCAGCTTGGTTAGAAGAGGAACAACTTAATACCTAATTTTGGAGATTAACATGGAAAGAAAATGGTGGAAAGAAGGATGTGTCTATCAGATATATCCTAGGTCTTTTTATGACTTTAATGGCGACGGAATTGGAGACTTAAAGGGCATTACTCAAAAGCTTGAGTATGTTAAAGAGCTAGGTGCTTCTATCATTTGGCTTAACCCTTGTTATAAAAGTCCGAATGACGATAATGGTTATGATATCTCTAATTATAGAGAGATTATGGATGACTTTGGTACGATGGAGGATTATGATGAGTTACTAAATAAAGCTCATTCTCTTGGCCTTAAAGTTATCATGGATTTAGTTGTAAACCATACCTCTGATGAGCATGAATGGTTTATTAAGTCTTCAAGCTCTAAAGATAATGATAAAAGTGATTGGTATATTTGGAGAGACAAAAAGAATAACTGGGGAGCTTGCTTTGGAGGCTCTGCTTGGGAGTACTGTGAAAAAAGAGACCAATACTATCTCCACTCATTTTCTAAAAAGCAACCTGATTTAAACTGGGAAAATCCTGAGGTTAGAGAAGCTGTATATAGCCTCATGAACTTCTGGGGTGATAAAGGTATCGATGGCTTTAGAATGGATGTTATCACTATGATTAGTAAGGACCAAAACTTCCCTGATGGTGTTATCAATGGAGAGTATGGTGATGCATCCCCTTTTACAAATAATGGTCCAAGGATTCATGAATTTTTAAAGGAAATGAATCAAAAATCTATCTCCCACTACGATTGGCTCACAGTTGGAGAGGGTGCTGGAGCAAGAGTTGAAGATACTCTTAGCTATACTGCCCCTGAAAATAATGAGCTTAATATGATTTTTTCATTTGAGCATATGAACTATGCAAAGCCACAATGTGAAAACAACTGGAAGGAAGAAAAATTTGCTCTTCCTGGATATAAAAAAATCTATAAAAAGTGGCAGGAAGGCTTAGACCAAAAGGGTTGGAACACACTGTATCTTGAAAACCATGACCAAGTAAGATCTGTATCAAGATATGGAAATACTTCTAATGAATATATGTGGAAAAAGAGTGCTAAGGCTCTAGCTGTTATGTATTACTTAATGCAGGGAACTCCATATATTTATATGGGACAGGAGTTGGGATGCACTAATACAAACTTTAATTCTATCGAAGAATTTAGAGATATTGCAGCTAAAAATGATTATGCTGTAATGCTTAGCAGAGGTTTTTCTAAAGAAGATGCTTTAAGATTACTCAACTTAACCAGTCGTGATAACTCAAGAACTCCTTTTGCTTGGAATGAAGATGGTGGTTTTACAACCTCTACTCCTTGGATTAGATATAACCAAGATATAAAAGAAATAAATGTTGAAAGGGAAAAGAAAGATCCTGATTCTATTTTAAATTTCTATAAGAAATTAATTTCACTTCGTCGTTCAAGTGATACCCTTATCTATGGAAGCTTTAAACTATTAGAAGAAGATGATGAAGATCTTTTTATCTATGAACGCACATTAGATAATGAAAAGTATACTATAATAGTTAATATGTCTGACAATACTAGATGTTACCCGGTAAAAGGACAGGTTGTTTTATCAAACTATGATGATAGTAAGGATGAAATAAGAAGCTGGGAAGCAAAGGTAATTAAGGAGGATTAAGTAATGGATTTTATTTCATTTGGAGAAATTTTATTTGATGTTTTTCCTGATAAAGCAACACTTGGTGGCGCTCCACTCAATGTTGCAGGACATCTAACTAAGCTTGGTCTTAATGGCTATATTCTTTCTGCAGTCGGTGATGATGAACTTGGAAAAAGAGCAATTAGTGAAATTAATAACCTTGGATTAAATACAGAGAAAATCTCTACTTTGAACTATGAAACTGGTAAAGCAATTATTACCTTAAATGGCAAAAATGCAGAGTATGAGTTTAATATGCCATGTGCTTGGGATAACATTCCACTACTTCCACTCCCAGAGCATGTAAGCTTAATTTACTATGGAACTCTTGCTCAGAGAGGAAATAGCAAGCAAACTCTTAAAGAGTTATTAAATAAGGTATCATCTGACCATCGATTCTTTGATGTAAACATTAGAAAACACTTCTATAGTGATGAGATTATCAAAGAAGGTGTTGAAAACGCTACAATTCTAAAGCTTAATGATGAAGAAGTTGATATCGTACTTGATGCACTTAAATTAAAAATGCGTGGTTACAGAGGTCTTGAAGAGTTAGCTAAGAGTTATAACTTAGACTTAGTTTTATTAACAAAGGGTAAAGAAGGCACAATGTGCTATAAGGATAAGTGGTATAGAGTTCCATGTGCTGAAGTAGAGGTGGTTGATACAGTTGGTGCTGGGGATAGTCTTTCTGCTGGCTTCTTGGCTTCCTATATCAAAACTGGGGACTTAGAAAAGTCATTAATCATCGGCTCACATATTGCTGATTACGTTGTAACAAAGCGTGGTGCAATTCCAGAGTATGATGAAGAACTATTATCCTATTTAAAAGGAACAGCTCTTTTATGATTAAAGTTGAAAATAATTTATTTACCCTCACAGGTGATAACTTTACATACCAAATGAAAGTAGACAGCTTTGGCCGTCTACTTCATCTTTACCATGGCCCAAAAATTATCGGCGATGCATCTAGTATTATTTCATATAGAGATAGAGGCTTTTCTGCATCTCCTTATGAAGCTGGTTTTGACCGCACCTACTCTTATGACTACTTACCATTAGAGATTTCTACTTTAGGAGAAGGTGACTTTAGAACCCCTGGTATCATAATAAGCCAAGAGGATGGAACTACTAGCTCTGCATTTATCTATAAAGAGCATAGAGTATATAATGGGTCAAATAAGATTAAGGGCCTTCCTTCTGTTGTTATTGAGGATGCAGAGTGTCTTGAAATAACACTTGAGGAGGAGCTCTCAAAGGCAAAGATAATTCTTACATATATTATAAAGGACTCCTCCTTAGTAAGAGGCCTTGAGATAGTAGCAGGAGATAAAAAGATAAAGCTAAAGAAAGCTTTATACACTTTTGACTATCTATATGGGTCTTTTGATGTTACTTACTTTGAAGGTAGACACTGTAGTGAAAGAACTAGAAAAAGAGCAACTATTAATACAGGAGCATTAACATTTACCTCTCGTAAAGGTGCAACCTCCCACCAAATTAATAATGGTTTTATCATCTGTGATAGCAATACTACAGAGCTCTTTGGTTCAGCGCTCTCACTTGAATTACTTTGGTCAGGCTCATTTACTTTCTTTGCAGAAAAGAATCAATATGGGTCAACAAGAGTAGGTCTTGGAATGGGAAGTGAGTTCTTTGAGTATGAACTACAAAATAGCTCAATTGCCCTTCCAGAGCTTTTAATTACATTCTCTTCTAACGGCTTTAGTGATTTATCTATTAAAAATAATAGATTTATCATGTCACACATTAGAAGGAAGAATTTATCAAAGCTTAATAACCCAGTACTTTTAAATAACTGGGAAGCAACCTATTTTGATTTCACAGGAGAAAAACTTCTTTCTATCGCTAAGGAAGCAAAAGCCTTAGGTTGTGATTTATTTGTGCTTGATGATGGTTGGTTTTCAAACCGTAATGATGATTTATCATCCCTTGGTGATTGGTTTGAAAACAAAGATAAACTCAAGATGGATTTAAATACACTCTCTTCTTTAATTACAAAAGAAGGTATTGCATTTGGCCTTTGGGTTGAACCTGAGATGGTAAGTGAAAATAGTATATTATTTAAAAATCATCCAGAATGGGCATTAATGCTTAAGAATAAAAAGCCTGTTAGAGGAAGGTATCAACTTGTATTAGATCTTAGTAATAAAGATGTAGTAGCTTACATTAAGTCTTTCCTTGATGACCTTATTACAAGAGGTAAACTTAGCTACATGAAGTGGGACTACAACCGCTTTATTACAGATTTCTTCTCAAGCGTTACTCCTGCAGGAAAAATCGAATATGACTACATCCTTGGACTATACTCAATCTTTGAATACTTAAATGAGAAGTATCCACATTTAATGATCGAAGGATGTTCTGGTGGTGGTGGCCGTTTTGATCTTGGTCTTATTTACTACACTCCACAATCATGGCTTAGTGATAACACAGATGCAATTGAACGTTTAGATATTGAGTTTGGTTCCTCTTATCTTTACCCTATCGCAACCTTTGGTTCTCACGTCTCAGCAGTTCCTAACCACCAAACTCATAGAGTTACACCTCTTTTTACTAGAAGTTGTGTTGCTATGCTTGGTTCTTATGGCCTTGAACTTGATCCAACAAAGCTAAGTGAGGAAGAAAAGAATGAAATTAAATTCGAGATTAAGGAGTATAAAAAATATGCATCCTTAATTAAGGATGGTGATTTCTACCGTCTTTTAGATAGTAATGAAGCTTCTTCAGCACTTTGTGTATCAAGAGATAAATCTAAGGCATTATTGATAGCTGTTAATAGGCTTTCCCATGGGAACCCTGTTGACCACCATGTAAAGCTAAAGGGTCTTGATGAAAATAAAAATTATTTAATTAATGGTAAAGTAATTCCTGGTTCTTTACTTGTTAACGCAGGATTATTACTTCCATTTACTTTCTCAAATGATTACGAAGCGATAAGGCTTTACATTGAAGAAGTATAAAGTAGTGGCAGGTGCGAAAAACACCTGCCATTTATTTTTAATAATTAGTTGAAAGATTAGCTTTTAATGCGCTTATTTCAGCATCAGAAAGGCCTAATGATTTAATGTAAGCTTCAGCTGCTATACTATAATCGACACTTGCTAGATCAGCAGAGCTATCAAGACCTGCAATTAATGAGAGTATAGTATCAATATTACTCTTTCTAACAGCTTCATATTGTTCACTATTTTCCTCTACATGATAGTAGTTAATGTAGGTTGTCATATAGTCTTTAACAAGCTCGTCATAGCTTGCACCCATCAAAGCTGCAAGGAGTGCTGATGTAAAGCCTGCTCTATCTTTTCCTTCGTTACAGTGTACAAGGTATGGTCCCTTAACAGTTGAGAAGAATTTTAAGCCCTCTGCAATACCTCTCTTAAACTCTTCGGCTTTGAAATCAACACCAAGGTTGAGAGCAATTACTTTTCCGTCTTCAAAGAGTGTTTTGTAATATGGAGAATTAAAATCATCCTGAGCAATATAAGATAAAATACCTTCGTTATTATCTGCTAAGTTAATTACTGCTTGAACACCACACATGGAGGTAAATTTATCTGCATAGCTTGCTCTTGCAATCTCATTATTAATAGGACTTGAGCTTCTATATAGAGCACCCTTACCAAGGTTTCCACCTTCTACCTCTCTGAAGTTTGCAAATACTTCATCAGATGAGTAATCTGCTCTTTCATTTGTTCTAACTAGCTGGTGGATTAAATATTCATCTTTATATCCACCCTTTTTATGCATGCTAAGTTCAAGAGTGATATCAGCTAAACTCTTTCCATCATTAATAATCCACTCATATGTTCCATCTGAATGTTTTTCCTTAACTGCAATACCATAATAGGTTGCAAAGTCACCCATATTAATTGCTAATATTAGAGTACCACCTGCATCTCTTAATACTAATGAACCTACATTAACATCTGAGTAGTTGGTACAAAATGGTACAACAATTAGCTGACCATCTAAGTAGATAGCAACTACATCGCCATATTCAAACCCTTTATCAAGTAAATCCTGAGAGCAAAGTGTTAATACAAGATTTCCATACTTTTGTATCTCACTTACTCCAGATTTTACTATTTTACTATC
Source organism: Bullifex sp. (assembly GCF_034103065.1). Taxonomy (NCBI): domain Bacteria; kingdom Pseudomonadati; phylum Spirochaetota; class Spirochaetia; order Spirochaetales; family Spirochaetaceae; genus Bullifex; species Bullifex sp. The sequence continues at coordinate 7,669 of NZ_JAXEGN010000098.1, forward strand.
CTCTAGAACTGCTTGTTCTGGAGCTTTGGTAACACAGCTAAATGTTGTAAACAACAACAAGGCAATTAAAAGAATTGATAATATTTTTTTCATTTAAAAACTCCTTATACTTGATATTTTACCATAGGAAAATAAAATCAGCCACCCAAGTTGGATGACTGAAAAAGTATTAAGATTACTATTCCTTATTTCTCATCGATATAAGCAGAAGGAGCACTTTCAACACCCATCTTCCACTCAATTAAGTTAATAACAAAGAATGTAATAGTACCAACGGCACAGCCAAATACTACAGGAAGGATACCTAAGAAGAAATCACCACCAGAGAGAATCTGCCAGAAGATTACACCAATTGTTCCTGTAATAATAGAAATCTGACCAGAGTGCTTTGTTGCTCTTGGCATAATTAAACCAAGTCCATACGCAGCAAATGGTCCTGCACAACGAATTGCAAATGCAAATGTATTCATTGTTACAATGTTAATCTTTAGCATTGAAATAGCCATAGCAATAACACAGAATACTACGTTTAATGATCTTGTATAGAAAATAGATTTCTTATCATCAATACTCTTCTTTGAATATGGAAGGATAATATCATTCATAGCCATTGTAGACATACAAAGTAAGTTAGAGTCTGCAGATGACATTGTAGCTGAGATAATTGCAGCTGATACAAGACCTGTAATAAATGTTGGAGCAAACTTGCTTGTTACGCTCATCATTGCATTAGATGCAACAACACCAGGAAGTGAATCTTTAACTGCGAGAGCTGCTAAGCCAAGGAGTGTTGGGAAGATTGCCATAAGAGCCATTAATACACCAGAAAGGAGGGAAGCTCTAAATGCTGTCTTTTCATCCTTTGCACTTTCGAATCTACTAATCATTTCAGGACCAGAGAGGAATGTACAGAAGTAGTTAAAGATATATCCGATAATTACAACCCAACCAATCTTAGTAGGACTTAGCTGTTCACCAGGAAGCTTTGCACTGAGAGCCTGCCAACCACCAATACCCTTTAATACAAATGGAGTTGCAATAGCAAGGCCAACAAAGATGATAATAAACTGAACTAAGTCTGAAATTTGGTCAGCTATCATACCACCAAGTGTTGTATATAAGATAATTACAATACCAGCTATTAAGAGACATACATTCATTGGAATACCTGTTAATGCAGAAACTACGCTACCAGATGCTGCAACCTGTGAGGAGGTTAAACAGAAGAGAGCAATGATGTTTAGAATTGCGGAGAAAATACTACTTGATTTACCAAATCTTCTTCCAATTACTTCAGGAATTGTAACGGCAAGTGTCTTTCTGATTTTTGGAGCAAAGAATGCAAGTGGAATCATGGCAATAGATGCAGCAAGAACATACCAAATAGCACTCATACCCCAAGCACCAAATGCTTTTCCTGCAAGTCCTGTAGTTGAACCACCACCAATGTTATTTGCAGATAATGAGAATGCAACCATAAATAGTCCCATTCTTCGTCCAGCTACCATATAGTCTTCACTACTTTTAATTTTTAGCTTACCAACTACAGCACCGATAACTAGCATACCAACTAGATAACAAATTACGATTATTAGAGCACCAGTATTAACTACCATATATGCCTCCTTTAAGGGTTGATGTGTAATTCTAGCATGACTTTTTTAATGCTAAAATAAAAAAAACAACGAAAGCACGAAACTCCGTTGTTTGAATAAATAAAACCATAAAATTGAAAATAATGTCAATAAAAAATTAACCACCCTGAGAAGGATGGTTATGAAAAAAATATATGTAAACACTGCTACCTAATTTTCACAGCAGTGAAGAAGGCGAAAAAAAACCTGGCAACGACCTACTCTCCCACGGACGAGCCGCAGTACCATCGGCGAAGAAGCGTTTCACTATTCGTGTTCGGGATGGGAACGAGTGTTTCCACTTCTCTATGGTCACCAGGAAATTCACATAGTTGTTTAAGTATTAAGCAACTTGTGAAGTGTTTTCAAGGAACGAAAACGATAATATGGTCAAGCCTCACGGCTTATTAGT
>NZ_JAXEGN010000099.1:0-6969 GCF_034103065.1 Bullifex sp.
TCTTAGAGACAAAGGATAACTTAGAATATGTTTCTGCACTATCAAAGCTATATACACCACAAAATATTTTTGAAGATTTTTTTGATAAGATTAATAAGAATATCAGTTTTTTATCTAATTGTAATGCAGAGTTTTTAGGTAAAATACTAAAAGACCATGTATTAGCTAAGGCTGATGAGCTTTACCACCATATTGATATGGTATTAAATAGCTTTGAAGGTAGAATAGTTGGTAAAAAGGGAGAAGCTTATAAAGATTTTATCTCATCTTGGAATAGTGGTAACTACCCTGAAAAACTAACTTTTTACAATGCAAATGCTAAAAAAGATTACCTTGATGGTGTTTCTGAAGAAATAAAGGAATTAAAGAATGTTTACCAAACATTCCTTGATTACAAAAAGGTCCAAAACTCATTAGATGATAACTTTATTTATTTTAAAGCCATTGAGTGCTTTGCATCTTCTCTTATAAAGGAAAAGCGAAGAAAATCAGCATTAACCTTTGCAGATGTTTCTGATATTGCTTTAGATATCCTTGAGAAAAATCAGAAAATTAGAAGCTACTATAAAAATAGCTTTGATAAAATAATGATAGATGAGTTCCAGGACAATAATGAAAAGCAAAAGAAACTTCTTTATTTACTCTCAGAAAAGAAAGATAGATTTATTACTCCATATCCAACAATTAATGATATTGAGGAGGATAAGTTATTTTTTGTTGGTGATGATAAGCAGTCAATTTATCGCTTTAGAGGTGCTGATGTATCGGTATTTAGATCTCTTAAAGATGAAATAAAAAATAGTGGAGGCCTTAATCTAGCATTAAGTACAAACTATAGAAGTGATAAGGTGTTAATTAATCACTTTAATAGTGCGTTTAAGAATGTTTTTGCTTCTGCTCAAGCAAGCTATGAAGCTATTTTTGAAGAGACTCAGTATAGTAAAGATAGTAATGAAGCAAGTGTTAATTTAGCTCTTTTTGACCGTGATAATGTGATTGAAGGGGGATTGGACTCAAATGAGTGTGAAGCTGAATACATTGCAGAAGCTATTTTAGATATTTTAACAAGTGATAATTATTTAATTAATGGAAAAAGACCAAAGCCAAGTGATATTGCAATTTTGATGCGAAGTGCTTCAAACCAATGGCAAATTGAAAAAGCATTAAAGCTTAGGGGTATTGATTATCAACTTTTAGAGAGTAGATCTTTGATGATTGAAGCTATCTCCTCTGATTTTTATTCATACCTACAATATCTTACTTATCCTGAGGATAAGATTGCTTTTGCTTCTCTTTTAAAATCACCATTTGTTAGATTGTCAGAAAATGGTTTTATAGAAATTATGAATAATAAAGAGCTAACATTAGCTGAGGATATAAAAAGATATAATCAATTTACTAATCTCTACAATGAGATAAAGGCAAAGTTATATTCTTATACTCTTACATCCTTATTACTAAAAATATATATAGATAGTGGATATAAAGCATATATTGATCTTGATAGAGCATATAGTTCATATAGCGAGCATTTTGAATATCTCTTTAGTTACGCAGAGTTATATGATAGTGAAGGATACTCCCTTTCTGATTACATCAGACTTCTAAGATCAAATATCGGGGAAACAAAAAAATTAAGAGAAGCTACTGTATTAAGAGAGAAAAAGGAAGGGGTCCAAATTATGACAATTCATAAATCTAAAGGACTTGAATTCCCAATTGTCTTTTGCTCATTTCTGGGTAGTAGAGGTAAAAATGATACAAGTGATCCTCTATATACTTATAATGGTAATTTAGTTTTTGATAGCACGAAAATTACTAAAAAAATATTAAATAAACTTGATAAAGAAAGAGAAGATGCTGAAGTTAAGCGCTTACTTTATGTTGCTATGACGCGAGCTGAAAACTATCTATTTTTAACTGGTAGCTATAAGTTAAAGAGTGATGGATCTTTTTCTCTTGAAACCGGTAAGCTCCTTCTTACTTATCTAAATTCTATTAATTTTGTTCCAGAGAAGGGCTCATATTATAAAATTCCTGCTCTTGAAACTGTTAATGTTACCGCTAAGTTGGAAAACCACACTGACAGGAAAGAAAACCTTACCTATGATGGTGCCCGTGACCTTTTAGCTACTTTCAAGAGTGAGGAAACTCCTTCTTTTGATCTTTCTTCAAAAAGAGTTAAGGTAACAGAGAGTGAAAGCTATTCTTTAGAAGGTGATAGAGTTTTCTTTGATGAAGAAAAAAGTGATGAGATTATTAAAAAGTATTCTTGCTTTGACAAATTTGGAACTCTATGTCATCTTGCGCTTGAAGTCGCAATGAAGGGTGATGACCTTACACTTATTGAATGTGATATCAGCGAAGAAAATAGAGAAAATGAAGAAATCTTAAAGACAGTAAGAAAATTCGTGGATACCTTTTTTAATAGCGAACTATATAATACCTATGTTAAAGATAATAGATGTGAAGAAGAGGTTAGATTCTACAGCTATCAAGAGGGCGTTGTTATTGAAGGTGTTATCGATTTAATTGTCTTTTTAGAGGATAAAAATATAATCATCGACTATAAAAGTGATAGAAGTAAAAATCTTAATGACCATAAGGACCAAGTTGTTAATTATGTAAAAATAGCAAGTGAAATATATAATAAACCTTGCTATGGAACACTCTTTTATTTAAGAGATGGTAAAACTGAAGAGTTCTGGGATAAGGATGGAAATACAGTTGAAATTAAATGAGTGTAGCTTTCGCTACACCCTATTGATTATAAGCTTTCGATGGCCTTCTTAATTTTATTTAGAGCTTCTAAAACACACTCTCTACTAGTACCATAGTTAAATCTTACAAACTTTTCATATCCACTTCCAAACCAAGAGCCATCATTACAACAAATACATGCATAGTGGCCTAAGAAGTGAGATAGTATGTAATGATCCCCGTCATAGAATTCAGGGTGCTTTTTACTATCAGCTACAATTTTATCCCAAACATCTGAAAAGTCTAAGAAAGTAATAAATGATGCTTTTGCATTTGCCATCTTTACACATGGTAATTCTGTTTTAAAGAAGGTTTCCATTACATTTACATTTTCTTCTAAGTAGCTATCTAAATCATCTAAAAATTGATAGTTCTCAGGGCTATAGACTGCCTCAGCAAGAGTTCCTGCAAAATATCCTTCAGCATATAAGAAGAGTCGTTTTTGAGCAGCTTTATACCTTTTTAGCATCTCTGTATCTTCAAAGATTGCGAAGGCACAGTGTTCACCTGCGATATTAAATGTTTTTGAAGGTGCCATGAAGGTAATACACTTTGCCCCAATAGAGGTATTGGCATAGCCCATAGGGTAGTGCTTTGCACTTGGATGAACTAAATCAGAGTGAATTTCATCGCTTAATACAAGCTGTCCACGTTCTTTTGCAAGAGATAAGATAAACTCAAGATCAGATGAATCAAATACAACTCCAGATGGATTATGAGGAGAGCAAAACATTATTGCTTTGCAGCCTTCACTTATGGTTTCATATTTTTCTCTATCGAATGAGAATTTACCATTATTCTGTGTTAAATCAAAACGCTTAACAATTCTATTACTGTTTTGAATTAAATGTACAAATGGCTGATAAACAGGATAAGGAAGAAGCACTTCATCCCCTTCATTGGTAAACATATTTAGCGCAAGTGAAATCGCATGAAGCATACCTTGAGCATATGTTGTGTGCTCTTCATCAATCTTCCATCCATGTTTATGCTCAACAAATTTAATGAAGTTTGGAAGCATAGAATTATGAGAGGCATATCCAGGGACAGCTAAATCTGTTTCTTTTTGTAGTACCTCTTTGATTAGTGGTGAGGTTGCTAAATCCATGTCAGCAACCCAAAATGCATCTGCATTAGGATTTCCACATATATCCTTTATTAACTCTTTTGACCATTTATCTGCATTTGAATTTCTTCTATCTACTGCTTTATCAAAAATACTCATTTGTTTAATCCTTTTGTAATTTTTCCAATAGTTTTTGAAAAAGGAAAACGATAAGGAATTTTAATTTCTTCTTTTTCTATATCGCTTACAATCTTTTTTATTTCTTCCTCATTTAACGGAAAATTAATACTTGCTACGTAGGAAGTTGCAATTCCTGAAGCAGAGAGTACTCTTTCTGCTTCAATGCCTGTTACTAAATTTAATTTATCAGAAGCAATAATTACAGCAATATACCCCACAAGCTCTGAGCAGGAAAAGTTTTCTAAAGCTTTTCGTACTTTATCAGATATTCCTCCTTTTGAAGGTGAGATAACAAAGACAATTGTCTTGGCTTCAACACCCTTATCGAAGAGAGAAAAAACTCCAAATTCACTTTTCCTTGCGAGTGCAATTGCAACTTCACTTGCGGCTTTTGAATCATCTTTGATAATTACTTTATTCATTTATGCTCTCCGGATCAAAAGCTTTAATATAGTTTGCTATTTCTTCTGCATCTTGCTTACTAATACCAATATTAGTAACAACACGACATGCACCGCACTCTGAGAGTACTAAAAGTCCATCAGCATTAAATTTTTTAACAATTTTGTTAATATCGTAGTTATCAGAAGTAAAGAAAAGGATGTTAGTTCCATAGGTTAATACTCTAGCCCATGATGTGCTTTCTATAGCTTCTTTAATTAGCTTACAGTTGTCATGGTCCTCCTTTAATCTTTCAACATGGTTATTTAATGCATAAATACCTGCAGCGGCAAGGTATCCAATTTGACGCATACCACCACCTAACATCTTTCTATACCTACGTGCTAAATGGATAAATTCTTTATCCCCACAAAGCATTGATCCAACAGGGCACCCTAGGCCTTTTGAAAGACAGAATGTTACATCATCAGCACATTTTGCCCATGTAGAGAGTGGAATACCTGTTTCTACTACAGCGTTAAAGATTCTAGCTCCATCAAGGTGAACCTTCATATTGTGTTTTTCTGCAATTGCCTTAATTTTCTGCATCTTCTCTAGAGGATAAATTAGTCCACTTGTAGTATTTTCAACCTCTATCATTGCACTTTTACCCATGTCGTATGAGTATGGGCGTATGTAGTTTTCAAGAGTTGTTTCATCGATAATACCATTAACTGAATCAACTGTGATTGGAATAGTATTTGCAATTGCACTTACAGCTCCAATTTCATGCTGAATAATGTGGCTTTCTTTCGAACATAATACCTCATTACCTCTTCCACCATAAATCATTAAGGAAAGTAAGTTCCCCATACAACCAGATGAAACAAATACAGAATCTTCTTTACCTGAAAGCTCTCTTGCCATAGCTTCAAGAGTATTAACAGTTTTATCTTCCCCATATACATCATCACCGACTTCAGCATGATACATAGCTTCTCTCATCTGTGGGGTTTGTAATGTAATTGTATCTGATCTTAAATCGTAAATTTTCATTTATTTTCTCCTTTTAACTTATCAAATAAAGTAAAGAATGTAGGGAATGTAACGCTACAAGCACTCTCATCATCAATAGTAAGTTCCTCATCACAGAGTAATGAACAAACAGCTAATGCCATTATTATCCTATGATCTTTAAAACCTTTTACTAAAGTGCCTTTTACCTTTGTTCCTCCTTTTATTAATAGTCCATCTGGGTTCTCAACAACATTAGCACCTAATGCTTCAAGATTTTCCCTCATGCACTTTATTCTATCTGTTTCCTTAATTCTTGCATTTTGAACATTATAAAATAGTACATCTTCTTCAGCTTTGAGAGCTGCAATGGTCAATACTGGAAGGGTATCTGGCATTGAATTTAAATCAAAACTTCCACCCTTAAGGTGTTCAGGTCCTTTTACAGTCACACTGTATCCATTCCATGTAATTTCACACCCCATAGCTTGTAGTACATCAAGAATACGTTTATCTCCTTGTACATCGTTTCGATCAAGGCCGTTAACAGTAATAGCTGTGCCTGTTATTGCTGCCATAACAAAGAAGAATGATGCAGATGAGAAATCGCCTAAAACAGTTACTTCATCTTCTCTATAACATTGACCACCCTTGATTTCAACGTGTTGAAGATCTTCTGAAATTGTATATTTAATGTTTTGTCTATCAAGCCACTCAAGAGTCATCTTTACATATGGCTTTTCATATAATAGAGGGCAATCAACAACACTATCTGTAGAAGCAAGCGGAAGAGAGAGTAATAGAGATGATAGGTATTGACTTGTTTTACAAATAATGGATGTTTTTCCACCTTTTAAAGCTCCCGTTATTTTTACAGGAGGACATTCTCCTTCTAATTGGGCATTTAATCCTAAGTCTCTATATGCATTAACAAGAGGTAGAATAGGGCGTCTATTTAGTTGTTCATCCCCTGTTAATGTAATTTCTTTAGCTCCTAATGTTCCTAGTAAGCCATAGAGTAAATATGTTGTTGTACCACTATTCATAGTATCAATAGTTAAAGATTTTCCATTTATATCTAATTCTGATGAATCTACAAAGGCTGTTTCGTTTTCGCTTGTAAATGTGATTTTAGCACCTAACATTTTACATGCATCGATACATGCAATTGTATCAGAGCTTATTAGTGGATTATGAATAATAGATTTACCTTTTGCAAATGTTGCAATTAAAAATGCTCTTATAGTTTGGCTCTTACTTGAAGGAATTGATATTGAGCCAGAAATTGAAGTCTTCTTAAGTTTTTTCATGAAATTGATTGTAACACAAAGATGTAAAAAAGCCACCTCAGAAAAGGTGGCTTTATGTGATGAATGATAAACTACTTGAGGTAGATATCTTTTGTTGGGTGGTAATCCATTGTGTTTGGATACCAGCCGCCCCACTTGTTAGTATCAATCATGTTCTGTGATACATAGTAGTAGAATGGGATGATTGCCTGATCTTCGTTGATGAGGATATCCTCAGCTGTGAGAAGAACTTCGAATCTGTCTGGACCAGCTTCCATT
>NZ_JAXEGN010000100.1:0-7517 GCF_034103065.1 Bullifex sp.
TTTATATTAATACCCTTAAAAATCTATGTTAATGCTCTTGTACCATTTTTGTACCAAAACAGGGAACAATCAAAGAAAAACAGTATAATAGAAGTAAAAAGAGACAATAAAAATAACCTAAAACACCCTATGCTAAATACTAATAATAGAGTGGGAGTAATAGCAAGTGGCTTGCAAATCTATTATTAATTCTTGTAATATAAGGAATTATAATAAAATTATGCAGGCCATTTTTTATGCCACTGGTACAATTTTGATAGAAAATTCACGAGTACTTTCAGTGGCGCTCAACTGTGAATTACTGGTGCTGTTGATGCTTAATACTCAGGAAGACAAAAAATGTCCATCCCTTTCTTAGATTTGCATATTCTTCTTGATTTACACCTGAAATAACTTCACTGGTTTCTTATGCCAAGGGGTATGCTTCTGTTGCTGTTATCTTCAAGATTTTCCCCTTTTATGTGAATTTTTCTATGTACTCATTGATAAACTAATACCACAGTATTATATTATAGGTAAACTAATGCTACAGTATTACATAGAAAGGCATCTTATGAAACAAGATTTAACTATCTACCACGGATCTCAGCAAATTGTTGAGATACCGAAATTTGGAATAGGCAAGAAATACAACGATTACGGTAGTGGTTTTTACTGTACGGAAAACATCGAGCTTGCTAAGGAATGGGCTTGCCCTGTGAAGAACGACGGTTACTCCAACAAATACATTATGCACTTGGATGGAATGAACATCATGCAATTGACAAAGGGCGAGTTTAACATACTTAACTGGCTTGCGATTTTACTTGCTAACAGAAAGTTTGACATTACATCGCCTGTAGGCAACAGTGCAAGGGAATTTCTTCTCAACCGCTTTATGCCTGATACAACCGGCGTTGATGTGATGATTGGTTATCGTGCAGATGATTCATATTTTTCCTTTGCAGAAGATTTTGTAAACAATACAATCTCTCTTCGTGATTTAAACCTTGCCATGCAGCTTGGTACGTTGGGAGAACAGGTGGTTCTTCTCTCTAAGCGTTCTTTTGGTCAGATTGAATTTATAGAGTACGAAGTTGCCGATTACCGTGAATACTATTATAAGAGAGCTGAAAGAGACCAAAACGCACGAGCCACTTACGCAACTCGGAAAAAGAACTTACAGCAGCTTATGGATGATATTTTTGTTCTCGATATTATGAGGGAGGATATGAAGCATGATGACCCACGCTTACAGTCAGTTATATTTGAGTAAGGCTTCACGTGCTGTCGGGAATATGCTTCACGACGCAGTATTGGAGTTTGATATTAACGCTACAGATTTTTTGAGACGCTTTATTCAGTCCGATGTTGCCGCGCAGTTTGAAAGTGGTAATCCCAAATACATCGCAGGAAAAAGTGGCTTGGAGCTTTTTTTAGAGGTCATGGAAAAAACGACCGGAGAGAGCTATGACGTAGAGCTTATTGAAAACTACCAGCGAAGCCCAGAATATTGGGTTGGATGGGTGCTGACCCATTATCAATGGTACTCCGGTCACACTTTCAAGAGCATACTCGATACCGTACCTTATGATGAGATTATCGGGCTTTACGGAATACTTCACGAAGCAGATGTTCAAAAGAGTTATGAGGTTCTAGATGTTCACTTTGCAAATAGCGAAAGCAAACTGAAAATTGCCAGAAAGCATTGTGGCTTGACGCAGGAAGCTCTTGCAAATGAATCAGGGGTTTCTATCAATACCATCAGGGCATACGAACGCAAAAGCAAGGACTTAAATAAGGCTCAGTTTGATATTGTAATGAGACTTGCCAAAGTCTTAAAGTGTGATGTGTCTGAATTTATCAACTAATCAACTATAACCTGTCATTCATCGGGCAGGTTATTTTATATTGTTTGAATTTTGAAAATTCCTCTATCCTTATTGATAGTCAAGGTTGAAGAATAGCGTTTGGCACTTCCTTTTTATAAGTATGTTGCAGACCATAAACCAGTAAATTATTGAACGCCATTTTATTAAGCGTTAATGTAATCAAAATAAAAGAGTAAAAGTTAGTGCAAAGGATAAAATAAAAATGTAGGAATTCCAACATTCTTATTTCGTCCGCACCCCCAAACATACATTTTTATATTGACTTTTGCACTGTGTATATATAGAAAAATGTGTTTTTAGGTGACAATAATATTCAGAAAAATGTGCAAAGAGTTAAGAAAAAATCAAGAAAAATGTGTTAAAATAATATGCTGTATTTATGGAAAAGAAAAAATTTCTTCAAAAAAGAGTTGTAGATATTCCAGCAACTGCCAAATTGCTCAAAAAACAACGAATTGACCATGGGTATAGTGTGATAGAGTTGAGAGAGCTATTACAGCTAGAATCAAGAGTTGCAATATATGCATGGGAAAATGAAAAACTGAAAAATATTCCATCACTTGAGAATCTTGATGCTCTTGCACGTCTTTATGATGTAAATATTGAAGAATTATACGTAATGATTCCTGTGAATTCTGAAGAGTGTGTTATCAAAGACTATTCTCTTGAATATGAAATAGATATTGACTGTATACTAAGCGAACTAGATGAAGATGAGAAAAAGGAGTTTCTTTTTCTTATGGGAAAGCAATAAAAGTGTAAATTAATGGTTTGCATACATTGTTAAAAATTCAATTTACAATTCTCTTAAAACAAAAATTTAGGAGTATAAAATGAGAAAGTTAGCAAGTGTGCAGACAATTCACAATGTTGAAGCAATAGAAGGTGCTGATAAAATTGAAGTTGTTTCTGTATTAGGCTGGAAATGTGTCGCAAAGAAAGGCGAATTTAAAAGATTAGATTTATGTGTGTATTTCGAGATTGATTCGTTTCTCCCTGTTGTGGAAGCCTTTGAGTTCTTAAGAAAAGGAAGCTTTAGAAAAAATGATTTAAACGGTGAAGGCTTCCTTCTTAAAACTAGAAATTTCAGAGGCCAAATATCTCAAGGACTTGCACTACCAATATCTATTTTAGATAAGTTTAGACCACTAGATGGGGTATCATGGAAGAATGGTGATGATGTTACTAATCTTCTTGGAGTTAAAAAGTGGGAGATAGCAGAAATAGCAACAGGAAGTGGTAAAATAATAGGCCCTTTTCCTTATCAAATACCTAAGACAGATGAGATAAGAGTACAGGCAGAGCCTGGTTTAATTGATGAGTTTAAAAATGTTCCTTATTACATTTCAACAAAAATGGATGGCACTAGTGTTACTATGTATATTATTGATGGAAAGTTTGGTGTATGCTCCCGAAACTATGAAATTGGAGATGATGAAACAAGCCCTGCATGGAGGTTTGTTCATAGATATGATATTAGACAAAGGATTGAAGAGGGTGCGAAGGAAATAGGAATAAATAATATAGCTGTTCAGGGTGAGTTCTGTGGTGAAGGAATTCAAAATAATCCACTTAAACTTTCATCTCCTGAATGGTATATATTTACACTTTATGATATCGATAAAGGTAAAAGGCTAGGACTTGAGCAAATGAAGAATTTTTGCGTTTCAGCAGGTATTAATATGGTTCCAGTAGAAGAAGTAAAACTCCATCTTCCATATAATACGATTGATAAATTAATCGAAAGAGCAAAAGGAAAATATCCTAGTGGTAATCAAAAAGAAGGTATAGTAATACGTCCTGTTGATACTACTTACAGTAAAATATTAAATGGGCCGCTATCAATGAAGGTTCTTAACAATGATTACCTATTAAAAGATAATTGATACAACCTCAATCCCATAGGAAAAAACTATGGGATATTATTAACATTATTAAGGAAATACAATTTAATTTTAGGATATTAAGCGGGAATCCTCGGTAATTCAATTACCGAGTAATTCACAAGTCATTTATCCTCATAAAAATCAACACCAAATAGACTAGAAGCTTCTTTAATGGACATTGTACGACCTTTTGGTAATTTAACTTTTGAAGAGAGTGCTAGTTTCTCTGCTTCTCTATTTACAATCTTTTCGCTAAATGAATTGGTATCAATTCCTCGAAGACGAAGCAAAAGCATTGGATCATCATCAAGTTTTCTTCCAATTCCATAAAGAACAGCTGCAACATGCTTACATAGAGTTGCCCAGTCGGGGCATGAGCAGTTAAACCTCATTTCATTAAGCTTAGGAAATAGATTAAGAGTATCAGATGTAAAGTATTCTTTAAAAGCATCTGGAAATTTTCCTTGTAAAAAATCTTCAATGGTTTCAAAATTGTTTTTACACTTATCTTCAAAAGCACTTATTTCTTTCTTTGTAAGTGGTTTTATTGAAATATTAACCTTATAAGGTGTAGGGCGAGATCCTTTTACTAAAGCATTAATTACACCTTCTTCGATTTTTAAATCAATAACAGCTCCTTTCCTTACATATGTTCTTCCTCTAGGAAGTCTATTATCAAAATCTGCATAGTAGTCAATATGATCACACCATGCTTTACCCCACCATGAAGTACTAATTTCACGAGTTTCGATTATGATTGGTTCTCTTGAAGTTCTTTTAGCCATTATTTAATCTCCTTCGTAAATTTCATAGCTTTTAATAGTTCTTCAGGTGAAAGCTTTGTAGTAATTTCTCCTCCTGCATCACTTAATACAGAGGTAGCAAGTTCACTTTTTTGTTTTAATATTTCACTTATTTTTTCTTCAATTGTGTCTTGTGCTACAAATTTATAAACACTTACTCTATTCTTTTGACCTATACGATATGCTCTGTCTGTAGCTTGATCTTCAACTGCTGGATTCCACCATCTATCAAAATGAATTACATTTGTTGCTCTCGTTAGAGTTAGACCTGTTCCACCAGCTTTAAGAGAAATAACTAAAAATGGATATTCTCCATTTTGAAAGCTATCAACAATTTCTGTTCTTTTCTTTACAGGCGTACTTCCATCAATACATTGTCCTTCTTGATTAAATATTTCATTTAAAAACTTCATCAGAGTAGGAATTATTGTTGCAAATTGCGTAAATATTAATACCCGTTCTCTATTTTCATGGATTGTTTCGCAGAGTTCTCTTAGAAGGAGAAATTTGCCACTCTTTTTCTCTTCAAACTCATCATCTCCTAAATATTGAGAAGGATGATTAACAATCATCTTAAGCTTCATTAATGTGTTAGCAGCAAGGGTTAGAACTTGTTCTCCAGCATTCTTTCTTCTCTCTAATTCACTTTCATATTCATCAACTACATTATTGTATAGAACTCTTTGTTCTTTTGTTAAAGTAACCATGACTTCTGTTTCTATTTTGTCTGGAAGGTCATTGATAATAGTTCTATCACTTTTTAGACGACGAAGAATGAATGGAGAAATTACCATCTTTAAATTTTCCATACCAATCTGTTTTAAATTATCACAATAGCGAGAGAAAGCATCTGCATTTCCAAGTAAACCAGGTGAGAGAAAATCAAAGATAGACCATAAATTGAGTAATGAATTCTCAATTGGAGTTCCTGTCATAGCAACTCCTAACTTTCTATCAAGGCTCTTAATTGCCTTAGTTTGCATAGTATTTCTATTTTTTATGTTCTGAGCTTCATCCAAAACAACTATATCCCATTTATTATCCTTGATGGCTTGGCTCTTTGCGACCCCTTGGTATGTTGCAATTGTTAGGAATGGAAAATCTGCTTTCTTACTACTTATTCCGTGACGAGTTTCATAAGAAATCAGTGGCGCAAATTTATCGCATTCATGTGCCCAGTTGCCTAATAATGAAGCTGGTACAATTAAGAGTACTTTTGCTCCTTTATTGAAATGCCTAACAGTATCTAAAAATGAGAGCATTTCAACTGTTTTTCCAAGTCCCATGTCATCTGCAAGAAGAGGGCCAAGTCCAAGCTTAGATACTGCAATTAACCATTTAAATGCATCTTCTTGATAGGATCTAAGAGTACCAGAAAATGAGTTATATGGTTTTATAATTAATGAATTTTCTACTGCATTATTTAGTATTTTTTTCATATCAAGGTGAATTGGAAAGGCGTTTTCATCTAATCCTAATTCATATTGAAGTGCATTTTGGAGTGTTAATTCCTCATTATCTAATAACATGTATTCATTTAATAGCTTTTTTAAGTTTTCGCTATCAGCTTCAATCCAATTGCCTTTAAATAAAAGTAAACCATTACCTTGTGCAATAATTTCTTCTGCTTCTTCTTTTGTTATTTCAATACCTTGGTACTGCATTGAAGGGCGCAGCGTTAGTATTGAAGAAGTTGTGTTGTTTTCATTTGATACTTCAATATTTATTTTGGTTGCTTTCTTTCTTTTTTTCCACCAAATTGGAACTCTAGTTACAATTCCAGCTTCTTCATATTTGGGCGTATCGCATAAAAATAAAAACGCTTCTTCTTTTGAAAGCAAAAGAGGTGAGAATATTTCACCACTTGAAAGCCAAGAGGCTATCAATGTGCTATTCTTTGCAACCTTCTTAATTGAAGAAATAAGTACAGCTAATTTATCGATTGAATCCTTATATTCCTTTAGTGCATATTTTAAAGGGTAATGACAAACTTTTCCTTCGCTATTGATAGTTGAATATGTTGCCATAAAAGCAAAAGGAGTTTCATCTTTTTTACTTTCAAGGAGGTGAAAGAATATTTTTGATGGAAGACGAAAATAAGTTGAGTAAGAAGAAAAATACGCATCAACCGTTGACTTATACTTTTTGATATCCGTCTTAAATATTTTCAAATAACGTGAGTATAAATTAAGAACCCATTCTCTTGATAGATAATCACCTCCAAGCATGAAGGGCGCTGAAGAGATAAGCTCATCGATTTCTAGTAAATCATATTGTACCTCGATTTTTTCTCTTTTAAGCTCAAGAGAAGGTGTTCTTTGTAGCTGAAAGAAAAAAACTGATGTTAAATTTTTTAGAAAATCAAAAGAAGGTGATGATTGACACTTATCATTTCTAAGTACTATTAAATACATTCCCAAATATTGATCTGGGAAAAATCTTTCATCACGGTATTGCGTGAAATCAGGTATAAAACCATCTTCTTGAATAATAAAATCTAAGGTTTGGATCTTTCTCATAGGTGATTATTCTAACATATTTTTTTATTGATCTTTTGTTTTATTGTACCTATTTTTTCGATAAGGTATTAACAATTAAAGAGAAAGAATATATTGCTCTAAAATAGTAAAAATTGTCATAAAGAATATTATTATCAAAAAAGGCCAAAGGATTAATCCTATTACTTTCTTTCTTTTATTATCGCTCTTCATAAGTGGAATATGAGCCCACATATCAGCCCAGTTTCCTAAAAATAGCACAATAGAAAAGAAGATAATAAAGGCAAATACTCTGTTTAAGATAGTATCACCGTTACTACGAGAGTTATCAATTTCCATAGTAAAGCAAGAGTATGCAAGTAGGTAATATAAAAAAGCAGAAGCTAGCTTTTTTAATATCCCCTTCCCTCTAAAGCCTGGAAGCAACCATCTTTGTGGCCCTTTATTTAATAAAGCTTT
>NZ_JAXEGN010000101.1:0-9820 GCF_034103065.1 Bullifex sp.
TTTTCTTCTACTGCCTTATGGATGGTATCAGCATTTGAGGTATTAAAGTGACTGACAAAACCACCGGAACGAGAACACATAGCTTCAACATCCTCAATACTATGGTTTTTTGCATATCTTACAGCCTCAAGTACAGGAATAGAACCAAGACGTGTTGGGGTAAATGGGCCATCACCACCAGCACCTTCAGTGCCATCAATCATTAATCCATTTTCATGTGCAGCAATGGTAATTCCTCCATCAATATGAGAAACAATTAACCTTGAGTTTTCATAACTCTTTCCATGTTCTTTACACCAAAGTCTTGCAATACCCTTTTGGTTTAATACATGTGATTGTGCTCTCTTATATACGCCTTTAATTCCTGTAATTCTTGCTTCAGGTATGTATTCATCAACATTTGTAGGATCGACAGTGTAGGCTCTTTTATTAGTTTCCTTTGAAAAAATATAGGCAAGCATAACTCCAAGTTTTGCACTATGATCACTTCCACCTTTATCATCTCTTGTATCTTGATAGAGCTTTTCATCTATTTCCATTACTCCAGACTTTTGAGAATAAGCACAACCACCTCTACCGATAAATACATCTACATCGTTAAGTGAATATCCATATTCCTTTAGTAAATCTTCAATTACCATGCGTCTCAACGGAATTTGGTCATTTGCACTTTTATATTGTAATAATACAGGAGCGTCGTGAAAAACACTCTTAGTAAAAATATTATTTTCCTCTTCAAAAAGAGAAATCTTTGTTGATGTTGAACCAGGATTAATTACAAGCTGTCTCATAAAACCTCTTTTCTCAATATGACATTTAGCCATTTAGTCTCACTATATTCTTTTCTGCTATCATAAGCAGACCATAGATTTTGAACCACTAAATTATCTACATCTTTTATAAATTCTTTAAACTTATTTTCGTTAAAATAGGTGTAATACCTTCCATTTATATATTCTTCTTTATCACCATATTTAAATGATGAATAAATGTATCCACCTTCTTTTAATGCCCTTTCCATTTTTCTAAATACATCTTTAAGACTACTTCTTTCTAGGTGCAAAATTGATGCACAAGCCCAAATACCATCATAGGTAGCAATGCTATCAAGGTCACTAAAGAACATTTTCTTTACTTCTTTTCCAAGTAATTTAGACGCAAGGTTACACATCTCTTCGCTTCCGTCTACAGCAACAACATCAAAACCTTTACTAAGAAAAAATTTACTATCTCTACCTGAACCACATCCAAAATCAAGGATGGTACCTCCTAAGGGAATCAAAGGCAAAAAGCTTTCATATATTTGACTCATATCAGCATTGATAGTTGCTTCATAAAATGATCTCGAGTTCTTTGAATAGTAGGAAAGAGTATCCATAGTTCTATTTTATTACTCAAAACAAAGATTGTCACTGCTTTCCACTTAAGTTATGATAGCTAGCATGGGAAAAATTAGAGAAAAATTTTTTGGTTCAAAGGAGTTTTATTTAGCTGTTTTAGCCATAGCGCTTCCTATAGCGATACAAAACTGCTTTACAAACTTTGTAAACCTACTTGATAACGTTATGGTTGGGCAAATGGGTACACTTGAGATGAGCGGTGTATCAATTTCTAACCAAATATTATTTGTTTGTAATCTTTGTATCTTTGGGACAGTATCAGGAGGAGGTATTTTCTGTTCTCAGTTCTTTGGCGCAGATGATTACGAAGGAGTTAGATCTTCAATACGATTTAAGCTAATAGTAGGTTTAACTATTATTACTATAGCAATCCTTTGTTTTGTGTTTGCTGGGGATAAGTTAATATATCTATTTTTATCAGGAGAGAAGGATTTAGACAGTGTTAATAAAACACTCAATTTTGGTTTTTCTTATTTAAAAATAATGGCAATTGGTATCCCAGGATTTTTACTTAGCCAAGTGTATGCAAGCACCTTAAGAGAAGGTGGAGAGACTATGCTACCAATGAAAGCTGGAGTTACGGCCATTATCACTAACCTCGTTTTAAACTATTTATTAATCTTTGGACATTTGGGCTTTCCCAAATTAGGGGTAAATGGTGCTGCTATTGCAACTGTAATTAGTAGATATATTGAAGCTGGAATAATAATGTACAAAGCTCACACAAAAGAAAAATTTAAATACTTTAAAGGGCTCTACAGAACATTAATTATTCCAAGAGATTTATTTAAAAGGATTTTTAAAGCAGCTATTCCACTTATGCTTAATGAAACATTTTGGTCCTTAGCTATGAGTACCTTTGTTCAATGCTATTCAACTAGAGGTATTAATGCTGTTGCAGGATATAATATTGCAAACACCCTAATCCAGGTTGCAAATAGTACCTTTTTGGCAGTAGGCTCATCTATTGGCATTATTATTGGTAAATTATTAGGTGCAAATAAGTGTGATGAAGCAGTTAAAACAGATACAAAGTTAATAGTATTTTCTATAATGGTTGGTTCTGTTGCAGGAGCATTATTAATAGTAATCTCGCCACTATTTCCTCTTTTATATAACACAAGTCATCAAGCAAGAGAGATTGCAACCAAACTTATCATAGTGCAAGGTTGTTTCTTACCTCTCTTTGCACTTAGAAATGCCTCATACTTTACACTTCGCTCTGGTGGGAAAATATTAATCACAATATTAACAGACTCTCTATTTATGTGGCTCTGTCCTGTTCCTATTGCTTTCATATTAAGTAGGTTAACAGACCTCTCTGTTCCAATGCTATTTATGAGTGTACAGCTCAGTTTTATCTTTAACTGTATAGTTGGAATAGTTCTAATTAAAAAGAAAGTATGGGTTAAAAATATTGTTAAATAAGTTAAGGGATATATTTCATAATTGTTAAAGCTAATAATTATGCGTTCTAATATATTTTCTAGGCTTAGGATTTTGTTGTTTTTTGCTAGTTCGATAAGGTTTTCTTTTAAACTTTAAATACTTTGTGTAAAAATATTAGTATATGCTTAGCATACTAAGAAATACCAAATATAAAGAAAACCTTAAAGTTTGTATTTTACTATTAACTTATTATCATAGATTCAATTTCAATAAAAAAGTATGAAATATATTCTATACTCCCATTACATTAATCGAAGTATATACCATCAAAAAGCTATAGATTATTTTTGTCTAGAATTCTGTTTTAATAGATAAAAAGGATACACTTTACTTAATAAAATTCACCACAAAATGATTTACAACAAAATAAGCTACGAAAACCGTATTTTAACAGTAATCGTAGCTATTGTGTTTATAAATAAAAAATAGTTAATAATCTAATATTGTGTTTTCTTGATAAGTATTTAAGAAAACATCAATCCCACTCTTTAATTCCGTTAAGAATCTTTTCATGGCTTCTTCTCTTTGGATCAATTTTCTTTTCAACCCAATCAACGAACTTTGTCATTATAGTTGCAATAACGAAGTACATGATTGCAGTAAGAATAAGAGGGAAGAAAGCTTCATAAGTTCTTGATCTTACAAGGTCACTTATCTTTGTTAAGTCAAGTACAGCGATGTAACCAACAACAGATGTTTCTTTAATAAGTGTTACTACCTCATTTTTATAGATAGGCAAGAAGTGATGTGCTGCCTGAGGAAGTAAAATCTTAAAGAAGCTCTGGTAGTCTGAGTAACCAAGTGCAGTTGACGCTTCAAGCTGTCCCTTACCAATTGCGTTGTACCCTACTCTCAACATATCAATCATTGAGCAAGCAAACATTAATGAGAATCCTACTACTGAGACCCATGTTCCTGAAAGTCTAGAGGAACCAAATACAATGTAGTATAAAATCATTAATAAGAGTACTGTTGGCATACCATGAATGAGCCAAAGAATAAAGTTAGTTAAACCATTTGCAACCTTATTACCGTGTCGGCATAGCATGTAAACACCAAAACCAATTGCAGAGCCCGCAATGATTGAAACAAATGTAATTAAAATTGTTTCACCTGCACCTTGAACAAATAACTTCCAACGATTTTCTTTAATAAATGTTTTATAGAAGCTTTGCTGAAGCTTTTCAAAGAATCCTAACTCTGCTTTATCCTCACCAAGTACAACTAACTCAATAGGAGTTTTATAGTAAACATCTGTAAGTGTTCCTGTCTCATTACGTTCTGCACTTACAACGATATTCATTCCAACATCGTATTTACCAGTCTCAACACCTGGAGCAATTGCTTCAAAAGGAACTTCATAGAAAACTGGTTCATAACCATATTCACGGCAGAATCTACAGATGAAATCAACATCGAAACCTGAAATAGTACCATGACTGATGAAAGAGAATGGTTCGTAACCACCTTCAACTGCTACAGATATTTGGCCATTTTCACCTGTAAAGCCAGTTACATCACATGTATCTGTATCAGGATCGAAATCTGCGATCCAATAGTCATAAATCTCATCAAGCATTCCATTTGCACGGCTTTTTGCAATAAATGCATTAATTTCACTTAGTAATCGGTCCTTTTTCTCATTGTTACCAATGATACAAGTTGCATTAATATATCCAGCTGGCTCACTTAGAGTTGTTAACTCAGGATGGTTCTTTTTCTGTACACCGAAGCTAACCTGCTCAATTAGATAAGCATCAACCTTACCACTAGTTAATGCCAAAATCATGTCATTTGGCATGGTATAATATTGGAAAGTTGCTTTAGGAAGACGATCCATTATCAACTCTTCATATAATACAGCTGTCTGAACACCAATATTTTTTCCATCTAACTCATCGATAGAAGAGTAAGCAAATAGAGATGTAATGCACATCAACATCAAAAGAACTACAATAAACTTCTTCATTAACATTACTCCTCAATCCACTTAAATGTCATTACAATTTGATGGTGATATCCAAGTTCATCATCCACAAGTTCTTTTTGACTAAGCCCTGTAGTAGGTTCTTGGAGTAAGAGCTTAAAGAGCTTACTTTCACATGAGTTAACGTCTAAATACTCTCCATTATATTTAATAGTCATTGTAAGGATATCGCTCTTTTCAGAGTATTCAATCTTTACAAGAATATCTGGAGTATCAGAATATGAAGCAATATTGTTGATACATATTTCTTCAAGTGCAAGTAAAAGCTTACTTAAACGTTCAGCTTCAATTAAGAGCTTTTCACCATAGCTATGAAGTTCTTCATTCATTGCTTCGATATCGAAATCAGTAGAATCGATACGATATGTAAGAGAAGAAAGACGCTGAATAAACTTTCTTGTCATTTCTTTCTTAGGATGCTCAAAGATTTCCTTTGGAGTACCTTCTTCATAGACCTCACCGTCATACATGAAGAGAATTCTATTTGAAATCTTTCTAGCAAAATCCATTTCATGAGTAACAATCATCATAGTTCTTCCGGTCTTAGCAAGAAGCTTAATTACAGATTGTACTTCACCAATCATGCTAGGATCTAATGCAGAAGTTGGTTCATCAAACAAAATAATATCTGGATCCATAGCAAGAGTTCTTGCTATAGCAATACGCTGTTGCTGTCCACCAGAAAGCTCATCTGGGTAGTTAAATACCTTAGATGCAAGACCAACAGATTGTAAGAGATACATAGCCTTATCGTAAGCTTCCTGTCTTGATCTCTTTAACAATGTGATTTGAGGATTCATTATGTTTTCAATTACAGTCAGATGCCCAAAAAGGTTAAAGGACTGGAATACCATTCCCATGTGCTTTCTAACTTCATTTAAGTTACAGCCTCTTTCTGTGATGTCCTGGCCATCAACTATGATGCTACCGGAAGTAGGTTCAGTCAGCATGTTGATACATCTGAGCAGTGTAGACTTACCGGTACCGGATGGTCCGATGATTGATATAATGTCACCTTTGTTGATTGTTACATTGATATCCTTTAAAGGGATTGTATCATCATCAAACTCTTTCCTTAAGTGTTTAATCTCTATCATTTCACTCCACATGGCAGAAGCAAGTAAAATAGAAAGAAAAAGAAGAACACGACAAGGCACCTGGCAAGCTTAAGCTCACTAGTTGTACCCTAACTTTCCTCTGTCGACTTTCTTAATACCCACTCTGTCTCACCTAAAAATTTATTAATCAACACCCTTATAAATTAAGAGGGTGTAATGGTCAAGCCTTTTTGTAAAAAGAATGGAATAATAACTTTAAAATCCAAATATTAAAGAAAAATTATCGTTATATTTTTGTTGCAGGTTGTTGCATTTGTGTGTTTTAATTAAAACGTTGCATTTTGTTGCAAAAGGAAGGTAAAACGTGAAAAAGGAAAACTATGATGTTTCAAACATCTACAACCTTGATGGGAGAGTGCCAATTGCGAAGGCTATCCCATTTGGTCTACAACATGTATTAGCTATGTTCGTTTCTAATGTAACCCCAATTATCTTAATTGCAGGTGTTGCACTTTATAATGGAAATAGCTTTTCATCTCTCGATACAGCGCTACTAGTACAAGCAGCAATGTTAATCGCAGGAATAGGTACCCTAATTCAGCTTTATCCAATTTGGAAAGTTGGAGCAAAGCTACCAGTAGTAATGGGATTAAGCTTCACATTTTTATCTCCAATGATGATACTTGCATCAAGAGATTATGGCTTGCTAGTTGGTGCTGTTATGATCGGTGGTATTATCGAAGGCATATTAGGACTAACAACAAAATACTGGAGGCGCTTTGTTACGCCTATTGTATCTGCATGTGTTGTAACTACAATAGGATTCTCACTTCTATCAACAGGCATTTCAACTCTAGCAACCTCCAATGCCTATCCTCTTGGTTCTTGGCAGAACTTAACAGTAGGAGGTCTTACCCTATTAGCTTGCCTACTATTTCACTCGTTTACTAAAGGCTTTTGGAAAAACCTTTATGTCTTATTAGGACTTGCCGTTGGATATGTAATTTCCATTTTCTTTGGTATGGTTGATTTTTCCCAAATGATGGCAACCATCAATAAGCTTGGTATTATTTCATTTCCTCGTCTTTTTAGATTTGCACCAAAATTTGATATTGGAGCAATTATCTCTGTAACACTTGTTTTCTTAGTATCAGCAGCAGAAACAATTGGTGATACAACTGCAATCTGTACAGGTGGTTTAAATAGAGACATTACAGAAAAAGAAGTATCAGGATCTCTTTGTTGTGATGGCTTTATGTCAGCAATTTCTGCAGGAGTATTTGGATGCTCTCCAATAACATCTTTTAGCCAAAACGTAGGACTCGTTGCAATGACTAAGGTTGTAAACAGATGGACCATTATGTTTGGTGCTTTAACACTTATTATTGCAGGATTATTCCCACCTGTTGGCGCATTCTTCTCAACTCTTCCATCATGTGTATTAGGAGGTTGTACTGTAATTATGTTTGGTGCAATTATCGTAAGTGGAATTAATATGATGAATGCATGTAAGTGGAATGAGAAAACAACATTAATTGTTGCCACCTCTCTTTGTGTTGGTATTGGAGTTACTCAAGTAGATGGATTTTTCCAATATCTTCCATCTGTATTTGGAGACATTTTTGCAGGTAACCCAGTTGCAGGTGTATTCGTAGTTAGTATGATTATGAGTTTAATTATCCCAGATAAAGAAGAGAATTAATTAAATATTAATCTCATCCTTAAAAGCTAATTAGCTAATGAGGATGAGATATTTTTTTGCTTAGAAGAATAATCTAAAACTAAATGAAAGAGTATCTTTAGGATTATAACCTACAAATTCTGAATACTCATTTATAGTATATGTAATATAGCTTTCCATAAATAATAGCTTTAACTTTAAGCCAAATGAAGGATAGCCCCCTTTCAAGCCGCCATAGAGGCCAAGATTATTCCAAAGTCCAATATAGCCACCTAAATTTAAATGGTATAAAGCATTATTTATTTGTATTCTTGTTATATCAACAAGATCCATTGCTAAGCTTAATCTTAATGGACCATATTTATAGCTCCAGCCTAGAGAAGTTGAAAGAGATAAATCATATTTTAAATTACCCTTTAAGTTTTTTAGAGTAATATGGTCTATAGTCAATGCACTACTAAAGCCATATGGCATTTTAAGTGTTGCACCTAAATCAAGTGTTAAATTACTCTCTTTAATAAAACTTAAATCAAGTTTTTCATCTCCCGTTGCAACATCAACAAACGTAGTTACATCTACAGGTTTTATGTAATATCTTAAATTTGTGTGTAAAACACCACCAATAGAAAGCTTATAACTATTATTTAAATCAAATTCATGTGCATATCCAAGTGATAACACACCCTCAATTGGTACTGTTACATAAGCTGAAATACTTTCTCCACTAGTATAAAGCCCGCTTTTTAAACTAAAGGAAACACCAAAACCTTTAATAATTAATGATGATGATATTTTTCCATCAATAAAATATGAGCTTCCTGATAGTAGTGAAAGCATATCCATCATTGCTGTTGTATCTTTATTTAATACACCTTTGATATCAGAGTTAAGTAAAGCATTAACATTTGTAACAGCTGCTTCAAAGGAAGGTAGTATAAGCTCAAAGCCATCACTTGCTAAAGCAGCAGGGTTAACAGAAAAACCATCTTCAGGAAGTGCAATTGCTCTACCACTTTCCCCCATAGCTCTAAATGTCATAGATGTAGGAATATAAGCTGTTCTATTTAATTCACTAGAAAAATCCTTTGCTGGAAGTGATAAAACTAATATAAGGGCTATTAATATTAATGATATTTTTTTCATTTTTAACCTCATTTAAGTGCATTTAGTATGGAATCAAAACTAGGTAGACCAATTGTTTTTTCATTACCAAATGCAATTCTATCCATGCATGCTAATGGAGTAATAAGATTTGAAATAAGGGCGCCAACCGCTACATCTGCAATGTCCTTAATATCACCACTAATAGAAGCTGTCTTATTTAATTCAGCTTTACCTAAATCAAGGGATTTATATACTTCATCAATAGAAGCAAAAACACCATCAATGAAATCAACGGTGAGTTGACACTTGATATAATCAGAATTAGTAATTTCATTATTAAACATACTAATTACAGGGGTAAATAAACTATCAACGATATCAGTGCTTGCTTCTTCTAATGCTTTAATCATGGAATTGTACTGCTTTTGTTCTTCTGTTAAATCTTCCCCACTTACTGTAGGAAAGAACTTCTTAATTAACTTAGTAATATTTTCCTTACTAATATCAAGAACTTGAGCAATTCCATTTACTGCGTTAATAGTATTTTGATCTGTTACTTTTGTATTTAAAAAAGTATTAAGTTCTTCTTTTGAATAACACTTTGCGTTAACCATATTGGTTAACTTTTCAAGCTCTTCTCTACTTTGACTACGCAAAATACAACCAGTAAAGTTTTCAGGTGTAGTTACATTAAAAGAAACAACGTGACCCGGCCCAAGAAGTTCTTTAACAAAATCAATTGACTTCCCATCTACTTTCTTAACACCAGCAGAAAGAGAAACATCTAATGCTTGAGGTTTTACAAGTCCCATCTTTTGATAAACGTTATCAAGCTGACAGGAGGTTAAAAATAATACTGTAACTAAGATAAATAATATTTTCTTCATTTTAATCTTCCAAGAATTTAAAAATTTCACTCCAGAATTCTTTATTTACTTCATCTTTACTAAACATTATTTCGTGCTTAGATCCTTTAATTTCTTTTATAGTACAAGTTTTACAAAGAGAAGAAAACTTAACTTGATCTTTTTGCTTTACACTATGATCAACTTCTGCTTGCAAAAGCAAAACAGGGATAGATATTTTTTCAGCTTGCTTTTTCATCTCTTTAGTTGCTTTTATAGATTGATAAACCCAATTC
>NZ_JAXEGN010000102.1:0-11557 GCF_034103065.1 Bullifex sp.
GAAAGGGTTTATTGGAAAAAGCCGATAGAAGTAATGGTGTATTAGCCATTATTGATATTTGTGATTTCTCATCGATTGTAAAGGATAATGGTTTAATATTTGGAGACTTAATATTAAATGAGCTTGCTCTAATTATTAAAACTATTTGTAGTGATGAAATCTTAATTCGCTCTGATTCTAATTCTTTTATTTTATGGCTGCCTCTTTTTTCTTCTATTGAAGCAAAGAGAGCACTTCACAAGATTGAAGAGGAGTTCTCTTCATTAATTCGGCCTGATGCATTAATTCTTAAGGTAAAAGCAGGCCTTGTAAGTGCAAATAATGAGAGTGTAAAAGAGCTAATTGATAAAGCTAATTCTGCATTGAATGTTGCAAAGAGAAAGGGCTTTGATATTGAAGAGTGGAATAGCAATATTGGTGTAAGAGAAGCTTTCTTTGGTGAAATCTTATCACAAAATAATATTGATAATATGGGATTAGCATCTCTTCTTTTAAATCTATTTGATAGAACTAATTCTACTGCGGCAGCCCTTGATTTAGCATTTAAAAGGTTGTCAAAACACTTTAATTTAATTGATTTACTAGTAACCTCCTTTTCAAGTGAGTACTTGTATGGTCTTGTCGATTATTGTTGTAAATATAAGAAAACACCTGAAGGTATTGAGCCTGTTTACCATCTAAGTGATAAAGATTATCAAGAGATGAATAAGTTATCGGCTCTGAATACCTTATTATCGATGGATGAGGCTGTTGATACTGCGGCAATCTTCCAAAAAGATTTAGGCCCAAGAAATGGTATTACCTTTTATATGTCTGATAATGGTCAATATTCAGGTTCAATCTTCTTTGTAGGTTTAGATCCTGCTTTGTTGATGGATAAAGATAAAGCTAATTTATTAAGTGAAATAAGCACTGTTATTCAAAATAGAGTAAACCAAGAGCGTCATGATTTATCTGCTAGGGCTAAGTCAGACTTCCTAGCTAGAATGTCTCATGAAATTCGAACACCAATGAACGGTATCATTGGTATGAGTGAAATAGCCCTCCAAGAGGGTCAAAGCCGTGAAGTAATTATCGATTGCTTAAAGAAGGTTAGAGCTTCCTCTGACTATCTATTGGGCTTACTAAATGACATTTTAGATATGTCTAAGATTGAAAGTGGAAAGATGACACTATCAAAGAATGACTTTGATTTAAAGAAACTTATTGATGAACTTCACCCTGTACTTGATGGAGAATTTGCTGATAAAAAACAAACACTAGCTTTTGATATCGATTTAAAGCATAAGTGGTTCTATGGTGATGCATTACGTATTACTCAAGTATTAATTAATTTGTTAGGTAATGCAGTAAAGTACTCTCCAAGTGGTTCAAGAACCCTCTTAACTGTTAAGGAAAGTAGATTAGATGATAACACTGCTATTATCTACTTTGCGGTTAGTGATGAAGGCTTTGGAATAGCCGAAGAAGATAAAAATCGTATCTTTGGTATTTTTGAGCAACTAAGTAATTCATCTAACCAGAGACAAGGTACTGGTCTTGGATTATCAATTTGTAACAGATTAATTCATATGATGAATTCTGAAATCTTATTGGACAGTGAAGTTGGAAAGGGCAGTACATTCTACTTCACTCTAGAGCTTCCTATTGTTCAAGAGCCAGAGGTTAAGAAAGAGGAATCAATTGAAGAAATAGATTTCAGCAAAGTTAATATCCTTGTTGCAGAGGACAATGAGCTTAATATGGAAATTATTAGAGCTTTCCTTGAAAAAGAAGGTTGTCATGTTGATTCTGCTTTCAATGGTAGAGAAGCTGTAGAGATGTTTACCTCTTCAGGAGAAGGTTACTATCAAATTATTTTTATGGATGTGATGATGCCTGTCATGGATGGCTTAGAAGCATCTTATATGATTAGAACAAGTAACCACCCAAACCATGAAAATATACCTATTATTGCAGTTAGTGCTAACGCCTTTGATGAGGATATTAAGAGGTCTCTAGCAAGTGGTATGAATGCACATCTATCTAAACCGGTAGAACCAAGTAAGCTTATCGAAATGGTTCGCTATTTTGCGCAAAAAAGAAAATAAAAATAGTAATTTTTAGTTTTTAAATTTTTGCAACAAAACGCAACATTTTCTGTTTACAAATCTCTTTTTCTCGATTAGCATATATATAGGGTTAAAAAAAACTCTTATAATAGCGAGACAATACGGAGGATATGTATGGATTACGCTGCAATCAAGAAGGCTGCAGAAGCTTATGGACCTGCAATGACAAAATTTTTGAGGGATATGATCGCTATTCCTTCTGAAAGCTGTGAAGAAAAGGGTGTTGTATTAAGAATTAAAGAAGAGATGGAAAGCCTTGGTTATGATAAGGTTGAAATCGATGGACTTGGTAATGTAATTGGCTGGATGGGCGATGGAGATAAAATTATTGCAATCGATAGCCATATTGATACAGTAGGTATTGGTAATATTAATAACTGGGAAGCTGATCCTTATAAGGGATATGAAACAGATAAAGTAATCTACGGTCGTGGTGGTAGTGACCAGGAAGGTGGTATGGCTTCTGCAACATATGGTGCGAAGATCATGAAGGACCTTGGCCTTATTCCAGAAGGCTACAAAATCATGGTAGTTGGTTCCGTACAGGAAGAAGACTGTGATGGTATGTGCTGGCAGTATATTTACAACGTAGATAAGATTGTTCCTGAATTCGTTATTTCTACAGAGCCTACAGATGGTGGTATCTATCGTGGTCATAGAGGTAGAATGGAAATCAGAGTTGATGTTAAGGGTGTAAGTTGCCATGGTTCAGCTCCAGAAAGAGGTGATAACGCAATTTACAAGATGGCTGATATCCTTCAGGATGTTAGAGCTCTCAACGAAAACCCAGCAGATGACAGTGTTGAAATTAAGGGCCTTGTAAAGATGCTTGATCCTAAGTACAACCCAGATCACTATGAAGATGCGAGATTCCTTGGTAGAGGTACATGTACAACTAGCCAGATTTTCTACACATCTCCTTCACGCTGTGCTGTAGCTGATAGCTGTGCAATCTCAATCGATAGAAGAATGACAGCTGGTGAAACATATAAGAGTTGCTTAAAGGAAATTGAAGATCTCCCATCAGTTAAAAAGTATGGTGATGATGTTAAGGTATCAATGTACTGGTATGACAGACCAGCTTGGACAGGTGAAGTTTATAAGACAGAATGCTTCTTCCCAACTTGGATTAACAAAGAGTCTGCTCCACACGTACAGGCATTAATCGATGCTCACAAGGCTCTTTGGGGTGATACAAGACTTTGGGCTGATGATACAGCAAAAGCTAAGAGAGAAGGTAGACCTCTTACAGATAAGTGGACATTCTCTACTAACGGTGTATCAATCCAGGGAAGATATGGAATTCCTTGCGTAGGATTTGGTCCAGGTGCTGAAAGCCAGGCTCACGCTCCTAACGAAATTACATGGAAGCAGGATCTTGTAGTTTGTGCAGCACTTTATGCAGCAGTTCCAATGCTCTATAAGCCAGGTGATAAGAGTGAAAGTGCAACATCTTTCCGCCAGGAACTCACAGGTAACGATATTAAGTAAAATAAGTTACTTTATAACTTTAGGGGAATCTAGAAATAGGTTCCCTTTTTGATTTCTTTTCAAAATTAACTCTTGTATCATTAATTAATGAATCAATATGAAGCTTTTAAAGGAAAGCTGAAACTGTTTAGATTAAAATCTGAAATATCAGGTTTTTTTTTACCAATTACAGGAAAAGAAGTTACACAACATCTTACGATAAGAAATGATGGTAGAGTTTGGCTAACACGATATGGCTTTAGCTATCCTGTTTATCCTCGCTATGAGAAAAGAAAGAGTGAATATTATAGAATTTCCAAAGAAAGTGTAGATTTAATATTTGAGTTAATTACTACATACTTTACTAATAATTATGATCCCCAGTTCGCTTGTGATGTAGGTGTATGGGATGCTGAATTAATAAATATAGATAATAAATCTTTTCACTATTCTGGCGACCTTATTGGAGAATATATACTTAACGATGTAGATATCTGTATGCTGATAAGAGATGAATTAAAGCTTCCTAATTTATTTTTATTTGATGGAAATGCAAGAGAGGAATTTGTTTCAACTATAGAAGCAATTTTTAATATAAAAAATAATTTAGAGAAGCTTTATCTCGATTATGAAAAATGTGAGTTAGGCTTAAGCTTTGAAAATAGTGAAGAGAATACTAATCTTATTATTAAAAGTCCAAATAAAATTAAAAACTTTCTTGAAGAATATAAATTTTCAGAATGGTATTATCTTCCCGAAGATAGTTCTAATACAAGGAATAGACGTTATCAAATAACTATTACCTCAAATAAAGGTAATGTAATAAAACATGAAGGTTCTTATGATGCCATTGGTCTTCCAAATTGCTGGTCAGATTTAGTTTCATTTATTAAGAGCATCACAACAATTCTAGATTTTAACTTTGTAAAGCCTCAAATATATAAAAAAGTATATCCTAAAGAATATGAAATAATTTATTGTTCAGTTTCATTTGGCAGCTCTTTAATAACCTATTACTACATATGTGATTATGATGATGTAGATGAAGAAGACTATGTCTTAGTACCAGTTGGTGATGATAATAGGGAGAAAATAGGGATTGTAAAAAAAATAGAGATCTTTAATAAATATGATGCTCCATTCCCAGTTGAAAAAACAAAACATATAATTTCTATTTATAAAGAAGATGATATGATTCTTCCAAAGGATAAATTATGAGATCAAAAGAATTAATTGGAAAGCTTATTGGACTTGCAAGATCAACAGAAGGGAATGAACACTTATTAAGTGATAGCTTATTTTCTTTAATTAAAGTTTCTTTATCGGGAGAGTGTACAGATGAAGAGTTAATTAAGCTCTGTGATGATGAAAAAAGGAAGCTTGTACCTGATTGCTTTTCCTGTATGTGCCCTTGTGGTAGAACATCTGACTATGACCTTAGTGAACTTGATAGTCAAAGTGGTGAAGGTCGAGATTTGAGAGTGCTTATTTTAACATCACTTTTTAATCAAAAGGAATTTGACAACACTTTAATTTTAAGAGCCTTATACTCAGTTGGTGCTTCTTATTGGACTCGTGATGAATTAGTTCCAATACTAAAAGAACTAACAAAAGGAATTATTATTTTCTCTTCAAATAATGAAGGTGAATTAAAAAGATTAAAAAATCTTCTTGATGAAGAAGGTTTTATAAATAAACGATAGTAAAAAATTTCATATAAATATGTATTCTTTTGATTGTTCTTCAATACTTATGGGCACTGTAATGAATGTCATAAAAAGTATTAAGGGTCCTTAAGAAAGATTATATTGATATATTGACAATTATCAATATGTTATATATCTTTTATTTGGAGTTAAACTATGGGATATAGAGAAGATGCAAAGATTATCAAAGCTTTAGCAGATGAAAATCGTCTAAGAATTCTTGATCTACTACACAGTGGAGAAAAGTGTGCTTGTGTATTGCTTGAGAAATTAAATATCACTCAATCCACATTATCTCATCATATGAAGCTGCTTTGTGATAGCGCTCTTGTAAATTATCGTAAGGATGGAAAGTGGATGTATTACTCTATCTCTAAAGAGGGGAGTGATGTGATTAAAGAAATGTTTTTAAAGTATATTAGTGTTTCTGATTGTAATTGCTCTTGTACTTCTTGCAAGGAGGAAAAATAATGAGTATTTGGAGTTTTATACAAAACCAAGTACTTGGAATGAAGTGGCTTTATAGTCTTGTGGGTAACCTGATTAACTTAATTGGTCTCGATATCACTTCAAAACTTGGTGGAAGTATTCATTTCTTTGTTTATGACCTTATCAAGATAATGGTTTTGTTAGGGGTATTAATATTTATAATTTCATACATTCAAAGCTACTTTCCTCCTGAAAGAACTAAAAAAATACTTTCAAGATTTCGTGGGCTTGGGGCGTCTACTCTAGCAGCACTACTAGGTACAGTAACACCTTTTTGTTCCTGCTCATCTATTCCTCTATTTATAGGTTTTACCAGTGCGGGCTTACCTTTAGGTGTAACATTTTCCTTTTTAATTTCATCCCCTATGGTAGACTTAGGTTCTCTTGTCTTATTAATGAGTATCTTTGGTTATAAGGTTGCAATTGTATATGTAGTTTTTGGTTTAGTAATAGCTGTAATAGGTGGTACTTTTATTGGAAAAATGCATATGGAAAAATATGTAGAAGAATTTATTTTAAAGGCTAAAAATATTGAAATACCACAAGCAAAATTAACTAAAAAAGATAGAATTGATTATGCAGTTTCTCAAGTTGTCTCAACTGCTAAAAAAGTATTCATTTACGTTGTAATAGGTGTTGGAATTGGTTCTATTATCCACAATTGGATCCCTGAGGATTTAGTTGTTAAAATACTTGGTAATGGAAATCCTTTTGGGGTGTTTCTTGCCACAATTTGTGGCATACCAATGTATGCTGATATTTTTGGATGCATTCCAATTGCTGAATCATTATTAGCAAAGGGAGCAAAACTTGGTGTTGTGCTTTCATTTATGATGGCAGTTACAACACTATCCCTTCCATCAATGATAATGCTGAAAAAGGCAATTAAACCTAAGTTATTAGGTGTATTTATTGCAATATGTACAATTGGAATAATTGTTGTTGGTTATAGTTTTAATTATTTACAGAATTTTCTAATTTAGGAGGAGATATGTCTATTTTTTCAAAGAAGAAGGAAGAAGGCTGTTGCTGTGAAAAGAGCAATGTTGAAGTTAAAAATATTAAGGTATTAGGACTTGGATGTAAGTCCTGCCACCAAATGCTAGAAAATACTCAGCAGGCAGTAAAAGAACTTAATTTAAATGTAGAAGTTGAGTATATTACTGAGCTTGAAAAGATTATGGCTTATGGAGCTATGTCAATGCCTGGCTTAGTTGTTAATGATAAGCTTGTTAGTGTTGGTAAAGTCCTAAAGTGTGATGAGGTAAAAAAGTACATTGGCTAAGAAGAAAGTTGCATTTATTTGTGTTCATAATTCTTGTCGTAGCCAAATTGCTGAAGCCTTAGGAAGGCACTTAGCTTCAGATGTTTTTGAAAGCTACTCTGCAGGAACAGAGGTTAAGCCAAGTATTAATCAAGATGCTGTTCGCATAATGAAGGAAATATACAATATCGATATGGAAAAAGAAGGGCAGAGGAGTAAACTGTTATCAGATATTCCATCTGTTGATGTTGTTATCACTATGGGGTGTAATGTTAATTGCCCATATCTTCCTTGCTCTTATAGAGCAGATTGGGGACTATCTGATCCTACTGGTCAAAGTGATGATATTTTTATCTATACAATTAAAGAAATTGAGAGAAAGGTTTTAGAGTTAAAAGAAATGCTTAGCAAGAGTATTTGATAATTTTCTCTTGTTATAGTGTTTGTGAAAATTTTTAATATTTTTTGACTAGAAAGTTGGATGAATAAAAAATGATACCCCTTCATTATGGAGGGGACTTTGAACACTACTATTACATTAAAAGAGGAAATATTAAAATCTAGAAAAGAAATTGCGGCAACAGAGGGCTTAAAGGCAATAAGCATAAGATCTGTTGCTGAGGAACGCATATTAGGATGGATTTCTTTTTCCCTAACGACAAGTTCAAAGGCTAATGGGATAAAGCCTAAACGGCTTTTAACTGCTGACCAATATGCTGTTTGCAGAAGTAGTGGGGTAGTGTAAAGATCATGAGTATCTTTAGGAAAAACTTTGATATTCATAGTTCTACCATAGGATATAAATAAAAATATTGCAATATTACTAAAAATTAGGGGTAAAAAACTGAGTATATAAAAAATTTTAGACTTTTGATTTATGATATCATAATATTTTTATTGCTTTAATATACTCTTGCTTTGATAAAGTAAAAGAGTGATAATCCTTTTTCATGAGCAAGAAATTAAGAGCATGGATGATAGCAATTTCCGGTACAGTGATGACTGGAACAATATATGCAGCAATAGTAAACTGCTTTTCCCTTTTTATTATTCCTATTTGTAGTGAAAATAACTTTACAAGAGGTGCGTTTAACATTTCATTGACTTTACTATATTGTGCCTATATGGTTGGCTCTGTAATGTCAGGAAAGCTATTTAGGAAATATGATTTAAAGAAGCTAATGGTGCTTTCAGCAATTTTAATTCCATTACTATTTCTCTCTTTATCAATAACTAATTCGCTTTTAATTTTCTACATAGTATTTATATTAATTGGCTTCATGATGCCTTATGTATCATTTGCCTCCTATTCTGTTTTAATACATGATTGGTTTGAAGATAGTAATGAAGGTACAGCTGTAGGTATTGCATTTATGGGTTCTGGTATTGGTGGTATGATATTAAATGTATTAACTGCCCATTGGATTGATACCTATGGTTATCAAAGTGCTATACGATTTTTATCAATTTTATTATTAGTTGTTGCAATTCCAGTAACTCTATTTCTTGTAAAGCCAAACCACGAAAACTATGGTGTTAAGAAGGATGGTAGTTCTTCTGCTTTATTTATTCCTGGAACAGGAAGACTTATGCTTATTGCATTTTTAATTGGCTTTGGAATTACGATAATGTCTCAGACAATGCCTCCTCATCTTTGTGATAAGGGCTATTCAACGATGTATGCTGCATCAATGAATTCAATATTCATGCTTGGCCTTTGTTTTGCTAAGCTAATTATGGGAAGAATGTATGATAAGCTAAAGAGCGTTAAAACAATTATTATTTCCTGTGCTATTGGAATAGTTGGTGCATTAAGTTACCTCTTTGCTGCTTATCAAATACTGCACCCAACTATGATAATTGGAGCTGCAATGGCAACTGCCCTTGGTTCTGTATCATATCCTGTATTAGCGCGATATTTATGTAAGGCAGAAATATTTGCTTCTGCATCTGGAAATGCTTCCGCTTTTAACTTTCTTGGTTCTGCTCTTGCACCGTTTTTTATGAATGTGCTTTATGACTATAGTGGTTCATATAGTTTTGGTTATGTAGTTTCAATTGTAATGCTAACTATTGTTCCAATAATTGTTGCAAAAACAAAGAGAGCTAATACTTAATGTGGCAATACTCTTCCACTTGGTCCCAAGGAACCTGAAAGCCTGCTCCATGAGAGCAAAATACACTTGATGGTGGGTTTTCTAAATCAGATAGTGGAGAGTAAGAAATTTCGTCAATTACTTTATCTGCATTGTGGCAAACCTCATATCCCTTTACTACACAGCTTAGGGCTCCTTGCCCTTTTGTGTATGAGCGAAGTTCTTTTGTATAATTTAGCATTGTAATAACAGGGCAAGAACCTTCAATTGTAATAAAGGAATCTTTGCTATCTTTTATTTTGCACTCTCCATGCATCTTTTCGATATCACTAAAAAACCTTCCTACAGCTACTTCTGGTATTATTGCAATAAAGGAAAAAATAGGTTCGAGTAAAACCATTTGAGCCTTCATAAGCCCATTTCGAACTGCTCTATATGTTGCTTCTCTAAAGTCTCCTCCCTCTGTATGCTTCAGATGTGCTCTACCGGCAACAAGCTTTATTTCGATATCAGTAATTTCACTACCAGTTAATACTCCTATATGAGCCTTTTCCTTAAGGTGAGTCATTATTAGGCGTTGCCAATTTAAATCAAGTAGGTCAGTTGAAACAGCTGTTTTAAATACAAGGCCAGAGCCTCTTGGAAGAGGCGATAGTTCTAAATGTACTTCAGCATAGTGTTTTAGAGGTTCAAAGTGACCAATTCCTCTAACTTTATTTTTAATAGTTTCTCTATATGCGATTTTTCCATCTTCAAATGAGATAGAGATATGATATCTTCTTTTAATAATATCGGTGATAATTTCAATTTGGATATCACCCATCGCCATAACTCTTATTTCATCTTTTTGAATATTAACATTTAGTTCTGGTATTTCCTCTTCTAATTCTAAAAGTGCTTTAATGAGGTGTGAATTATCACTATTGTCTGTTGCTTTAACACTGTATGATAGGGCAGGAAAGATAGAAGAGGTGTAGGACGATGATCCTTCTCCATAAATTAATCCTGGTTTAGAGTTTTTAAGTCCTATAATCTGAGCAACATTACCACTCTTTACCTCTTTTACAGTTTCACCTTTTACCCTTAGTTCATTAACCTTTTCATTATCTAATTGGTCTTTTGCATATAAAGTTCCACCTGTTACCTTAACATGTGTAATTCTATTTCCACGTTCATCTCTAGAAACTCGGTAAACACAGCAGCCAAATTCAGCTGTAGTTGGTTTTGGAGAAAAATACTTTTCCAAGATAGTTATTAATGCTTCAATATTATCAAGTTTAAGTGCAGAGCCAAAAAGAATTGGAAATATTTCTCTTTTACTAATTGCTTTTTTAATATCATCATCTTCAAGTGGTTCTTGATTTAAGTACTTTTCTGTTAGCTCATCGGAAGCAGAACAAACACTTTCATAAAATTCTTCAGATTCTTGATTTGAAAAATCAATTAAATGTGGTGAAAGACCTTTATATAATTTATCTAATAGATAATCTATATTTCCTTTAAAAACATCGAGTTTATTAACAAATATCAGAGTTGGAATATTTGCTTTTTCAAGCATTGCCCAAAGGGTTCGAGTGTGAGCTTGAATTCCATCAGGAGCACTAAGAAGCAATATAGCTGCATCTAAAACGTTTAGAGTCCTTTCCATCTCAGAAACAAAATCAACATGTCCTGGAGTATCAAGAAGAGTAATCTTGTCATTTACAATTGCATCCTTAGAAAAGATGGTAATTCCACGTTTTCTTTCAATTATGTCAGTGTCAAGAAATGTATTTCTGCTATCAACTCTTCCATATTTTCTAATTGCACCACTTTTGAAAAGTATTGCTTCTGAAAGAGTAGTTTTACCAGCGTCTACATGGGCAACTATTCCTGTAATTAAACTCATGTTTTTGATAATACCATATCAAAACTATTGTTTGCACCAATGAGTGATTGTATTATTCATTTTATGAAAAAAACACTTATCATTGGTTCTTGTACAGTCGATATAACAGTTTCAATTCCTTCTCTTCCTAGTTCTGCGGGCTCAGTAAATTCTAATCCTCACGTTTTTAATCTTGGTGGATGTGCTTATAACGTTGCTAGGGTATTAAACCTATTAGATGTTCCACATTTACATTGCACTACTATTGGAAGTGGTATTTATGGTGAGTTTGCTTTAAAGGAGTTGGAGAAACAAGGTATTAAACCATTCCGTTTAGCAGATAAACCTCATGGTGCATGTATATGCCTTGTAGAGAATAATGGTGAAAGAACGTTTATCGCATACCATGGAATAGAATACTCCTTTGATAAATCATATTTAGATGGTATTTGTTTATCTGATTTTGATAGTGTTTATGTATATGGACTTGAAATAGAGGATGAAGGTGGAGACCAAATCATTTCTTTCTTAGAAGAAAATAGAAGCTTAAAGCT
>NZ_JAXEGN010000103.1:0-2955 GCF_034103065.1 Bullifex sp.
ATTATTGTTTGTAGGCAAAGACAACAAAAGTCCCTTTTTAGGGGGACTTTTATAAGAAGTTTTATTAATTTTTATTTCTCAAGAACTGCCTTGATTCTTCTAACACCAGCTGAGGAAGATTGTTCCTTCTTGATAACAAACTTACCCATATTACCTGTGTGTTCAACGTGAGGACCACCACATACTTCTTTAGAGAAATCACCAATTGAATATACCTTTACTTTCTCGCCATACTTAGCATCGAATTGAGCGGCAGCACCCTGCTCTCTAGCTTCTTCAAGTGTCATTGTCTCACAAATTACAGGTAAGTCCTTCTGAATTTGTTCGTTTACAAGGTCTTCAACGGCTTTAAGTTGTTCTTTTGTAAGTGGAGCTGGGTTATTAAAGTCAAATCTTAAGCGTTCAGCTGTAATATTTGAACCAAGCTGCTTAACATAACCACCAAGTACTACACAAAGAGCCTTGTGGAGGAGGTGTGTTGCAGTGTGAAGAGCTGTAGTAGCTTCACTGTTATCAGCAAGACCACCCTTAAAGGTGCCTTCAGCACCTGCTCTTGAGATCTGCTGGTGCTTTTCAAATGCTTCAGCAAAGCCCTTTTCATCAACAGTAAATCCATGCTCCTTAGCAAGCTCGATAGTAAGCTCAATTGGGAAGCCATATGTATCATAAAGCTTAAATGCTAAGCGACCTGAAATTTCTCTTGAGTTACCTCTCATTAAGTTAGGAAGCATCTTCTCAAACTCTTTTTCACCCTTAACAAGTGTATCAGAGAACTTAGCTTCTTCCTTCTCAAGCTCTGTGAAGATGAAATCCTTATGCTCAATAAGCTCTGGATATGCATTACCATAGAGATCAAGAACTACTGTTGCAAGCTCACTTAAGAAGTGCTTTTCAATTCCAAGTTTCTTACCATGTCTAACAGCTCTTCTGATTAAACGTCTAAGAATATAACCCTGTCCTACATTTGATGGAGCCATACCCTTTTGATCACCTAGGATGAAACATGAAGTTCTTACGTGGTCAGCAATAATTCTGATTGACATATCATCATCTTCAACTTCACCATACTTTTTACCAGTTAAAGCTTCAATTTGATGGATAATTGGTTGGAAGACCTCTGTCTCGTAAACACTCTTTTTACCCTGTAAGATAGCAATTGTTCTCTCAATACCCATACCAGTATCGATACACTTTCTTGCCATTTCCTTGAATGTTCCGTCATCTTCCTTACGATAACCCATAAATACATCGTTCCAAATCTCAAAGTACTTTCCGCACTTACAACCTGGCTTACAGTCAGGGCCACAAGCTGGACGACCTGTATCTATGAACATCTCTGAGTCTGGACCACAAGGACCTGTTTCACCTGCTGGTCCCCACCAGTTATCTTCTCTTGGCATGAAGTAAATTCTATCTTTACTAATTCCAAGGCTTTCCCATTTAGCAGCTGCAACATCATCACGAGGAACTTCGTCATCACCTCTGAAGACTGTTACAGATAGTCTTTCTGGATCAATTCCAAGGTGCTTTGTCAAAAATTCAAAGCTATATTCAATAGCCTCTTCCTTAAAGTATGCACCAAGAGACCAGTTACCTAACATCTCGAAGAAGGTTAGGTGGTGTGGGTCACCTACAGCATCGATATCACCAGTTCTGATACACTTTTGATAGTCAACGAGCATATTACCTGCAGGATGCTCTTGTCCAAGGATATATGGAACAAGTGGGTGCATACCAGCGGTAGTAAAAAGTACTGTTGGGTCATTCTCGGGGATAAGAGAAGCACCAGAGATCTTGTGGTGTCCCTTAGATACGAAGAAATCAATATACATTTGTCTTAATTGATTTGCAGTTAATTCTTTCATAATGAAAAAAGTATATTCTTTTTACACTATTTATAAAAGTATATTATTCAATGAGTTTTGCAACATTCTCAGCTGCATCCTCTCCTACTTTATTATAGCTCTCCTGAAAGAAGTGAAATTCATCTTTCATAGGCTCATTAATTAGTATTGAAGATACGATTGTTACATCCTTAAGCTTTCTTTGAGCATTTCTTATTACATCGTAGCGCTTTTCTTCGCCCTTAATGTTACATCTTCCAATTTCAATTAGAAAGAGCTCCTCAACGCCCGCTCTCTTTAACTCGCTATACATACTATTAAATAGAGCTATATACTCTTCTTCGCTAGTATTTTTGTCTCCATCGCTCTCGCCTTGAAGAAATAAAGCATAGGTATGCTTTACTTCGTCCTTAAGAAAGCTTTTAGCTAATGAGAGTCTATTTATTGCATCCCTTAGATAGCCACACTCTGAATTAATTTGCCACTGAGAAATAGTGCTTCCACCCTTTGAAGCACTAACTCCTACTATAGGAGCTTTAGTTAATGAGTAAAGTTTATTCATAAAGGAAGTTACTAAGGAGCCACTTTTCTTTATTCCATCATCAATTCCACCGATGAGGTTTTCATTTACTCCAAAGGGCTCCTCTACTGGATATAATCTTGTTGGGTCACTTATTGCTCTAAACTCATATAGGTTATTACTAATAGCCTTTGGAGCTTTTCTATAGTCTCCACGACCTGCCATATTTGATTGCCCAATAAATAAAAGTGACAACTCTCCCGCCTAAAGGCAGTGAGCTTCCTGAGTCGTATTCTCAAGAACTATTCCTGCTTTTTCGACGTTGGGCTTCTTAGGTGCGTTCGCACGGTCGTCCACCATGTTCGTCTTCACAGGCGTTGATTTCCCGCCGTCCACGGGTATTGTCATCATTTCGTACCCCTTCTTCTGTATATTCACGCTGCCATTCCTGTCACGATCATGCACAACGTTACATACGGGGCATTTCCATTCTCGTTCACTGAGTGTCAAATCTTTATAGATGTAACCACAGTTACTGCAAAGCTTGCTGGATGCATAGAAGCGTGGAACCTTTATGAACAGAGTCCCATG
>NZ_JAXEGN010000104.1:0-2768 GCF_034103065.1 Bullifex sp.
GGTCGTTGTAGGAGGTGGCTTCCCTCTCGCTCTTGTACCTGCAATAGTATTTGTGCTTTCTGCATTAATTGCATTTGCTACAGGTACATCTTGGGGTACTTTTGCAATCATGATTCCTATTGTAATGCCAATTGCTGTAGGCTTAAGTGCAAGCAAAGGTCTTGTTAGTAACGCTGCTTTAAATGCGACACTTATTTGTGTAAGTGCAGTACTTGGAGGAGCTGTATTTGGTGACCATGCATCCCCAATTTCTGATACAACAATCCTTTCTTCAACAGGTGCAGGTTGTCCTCACCTTGAACACGTTGCAACTCAGCTTCCATATGCTGTAACAGTTGCTGCATGTGCTTTTATTGGCTTTATTGTTGGAGGCTTCACTCTTTCAGCTATTGCTGCTTGGATTACATCATTAATCTGTTTTGTATTAGCAATGGTTTTCCTTCCAAAGGTTTTGAAAGATTGATTGTTACTACGTAGTGACTAAAAAATGCACCATGATTCATGGTGCATTTTCATTATCCTATGCTAAAATAATAAAAGAGGTACAACTATGGAAATTAAAAAAATAAAAGGCGTAATAAAGGAATATGATTGGGGAAGCATAGATTTCCTACCTTCCTTATTTAAATATGAATCAAATGGAAAGCCACAAGCTGAAGCGTGGTTTGGAACTCATCCTTCTGGTGAAGCAGTATTAGAAGATGGAACACTTCTTTCTGATCTTATTAAAAGTGATCCAAAAAAGTATTTGGGAAAGATTTGTATTGATCGTTTAGGGGAAAAGCTTCCTTTACTTTTGAAGGTCCTAGCAATTAGAACCCCATTATCAATTCAGTGTCATCCTACACGTGAACAAGCTAAGGCTGGATTTAAAAAAGAAGAAGAATTGAGAAAAAATGGAGTTTTACCAAAAGATTTAGATTATCAAGATGATAACCAAAAAGCAGAGGTCTTATATGCTTTAACACCTGTTACTGCAATGTGTGGCTTTAGAAGCTTTGAGGATATTAATTATAACTTAAAAAAGTTAATTCCATCCTCATATGAAGCTTATTTTGAGTCTGCAAAGGATATAGCAGATCTTTTCTATCGTTTATATACTCTTGAAAAGGATTTATTAAAGTGTGTTGTTGATGAATTAATTAATAACCTAGATAAAAGCGGAGAGGAGTCAATAATAAATGGTTCATACCTTTCTGCACGTGGAATAGTTGAAAATGTATATCCTCTCTATGGTGTAGATCCAGGTGTACTTGCTCCATATTTATTAAATATTATTCATCTCCGCCCAGGTGAAGCTGTATATCTTAAGCCAACAGTATTACATGCATATGTAAAAGGTAATGGTGTTGAATTAATGAGCCTTTCTGATAACGTATTAAGAGGGGGATTAACACATAAGAAGGTTGATGTACCTGAATTAATGAGTGTTATGACTAAAGAAGCAACTAAACCTGATGTATGTAAAAAGAGTACTGACCGCTTCTTAAGAGAAAAGATTGAAACACCAACAGATGATTTTAATCTTTTAGTATTAAAGAGTGGTACTTACGATATTAATGAAGCTGTTCCTTCTTTAATCTTATGTACAGATGGTGTTGCTAGAGTTGGTACTTCAAATGACCACATTGAACTAAAAGAAGGTGAATGCTGCTTTGTTCCATCTTGCGATGAAGAGTACCATGTTCGAGTAAGTGGTAAAGTCTTCCAAGCAGTTGTACCTGAGATACTCTGATGGAATTTGTTGCAATCGACTTTGAAACAATAAACCAATATTGTAACTCGGCTTGTTCTATTGGACTTGCAAAAATGAATGAAAAGGGTGAAGTGCTTGACCAGTACTACACCCTTATTCGGCCAAAAATATTATTCTTTGATCCTAGATGTATGGCTATTCATGGATTATGTGAAAATGATATTAAATGTGCAGAATCATTTGATATGCTTTGGCCTGAAATTAAAGAGTTTATTGGCTTAAATCCTCTAGTAGCGCATAATGCCGCTTTTGATATCAATGTATTGAAAGGTACTTTGGCTTCATATGGTATTACTGTTCCACAATATGAATACTATTGTACTTTGCAAATGAGTAGAAAATTACTACCTTTTCACAGTAGTTATTCTCTAACTCGAATTGTTCCTGAGCTATTGGATATCACATACAATGCTCATAATGCAGCTGATGATGCATATGTTTGTGGTCTTCTTTTTTGCTACATACTTAAAAGAGAGGCAATAAA
Organism: Bullifex sp.; assembly: GCF_034103065.1. Lineage (NCBI taxonomy): Bacteria > Pseudomonadati > Spirochaetota > Spirochaetia > Spirochaetales > Spirochaetaceae > Bullifex > Bullifex sp. The sequence goes on from NZ_JAXEGN010000104.1 coordinate 2,241, forward strand.
AGATAAGGAAGATTTAGACGACTACCTGCAATATAAAGGTAGTCGATATCCTAAAACTATTTCTCTTTAATACTCATCTTGAGTATTAAGAGAGAGAAAATAAAACCTGTAATAATTATCACTGGTACAGATATTACCGGTGATAATATTTTTATTAGCACAAGAATTGACAGCACTAACATTTCAATGAAAAGGGTAAAAAACATAATAAAGCCTAACTTTTGAAGCTTATTGTATATTACATTGTTACTTACATATTTTAATGTAATTTTAACCTTGCTCTTTTCATCTCTTATTAAAAGTGCAATAAAAAGCATTGCTATACTTAAAATAAAAAGAATCAAAGCTTCAAAAGGTATAACTAGTCCAAAACTATGTAAAACAATTAATAAAATATAAATTGGAACTCCAATGTTGAATGCAACCGCTATTTTATTACTTAGTTCTGTTTTTGAAAGAATATAAGTTAATCCTAGAGGCATTATTGAAAGTAAGAGTAAATAGTACTTTGACTTTTCATTTACTTTT
>NZ_JAXEGN010000105.1:0-2024 GCF_034103065.1 Bullifex sp.
CCTCTTGCCATCCTCTATTTGTGAATGCAAGCATATCTAAATTCATTTTCCAAATAGGGGCACTTAAAGAAACGTGACTTGAAAAGGTTAATTGGTCATCCATATTGTAGGTAATTGATCCTATAGACCACATATCATTTCCCATACCTACATTTAACGAGTTAGGAATCCATAATGATGTAGCACAGAGTGAAAAAAGTGCTATGTATAGAAATAAGAAAAATAATACACACCTCTTCATAAATATTAACTTAAGTTAAGTTAAATCAAATCCTATTTCAATACCAAAGCCCCAACGTGGAATTATTGTAGAAATTTTCTCACTGTCTTGTGTTGTATCATATAAATATGAAATTACCTTTTTTGAGTTATGAATAGCTGTAAAACCAGAAAAAATAATAAACTGGAACTCAGAATTTCCACTCTTTAATGCTCCTGATGGAATAAACTTTAAACCTAGTTCTAAATCTAAAGCGAATGAGAATAACTTTGGGTTTACGATAGAGTGAATATCATTATCTGTCATCATATTTCTCAGCTCTCTAACTTCCCATGTCATCATTCCAAGGGTAATTTCACTATAAGGTTTTACTATAAGCTCTTTGGTATTAAATTCATATCTACTACCAACAAGAAAAGCTGAATATGAACGTTTATATCTTGGCCAATCCTTTGGATCCATTGTAGTTTCCCAATCTTTGAAAGAAGGGTTCCCTGATAAGAATCTAGTTGATACAACCAAAGACCAATTTGAATCTGTAAAAGGATGACCTAGCTTAATATTATAAAAAGTACAATTAAGCTGCGAGGAGGTTCCTAATGTAAGAAATAAATTTGATTTTTGCCAAGATGGTTCTTTAAAGAGTGATAAGACATCAATACTTATTACTCCAAAACCAAATCCTGTATTTAAGCGTGCTGTATAATCGATACGCAAAAAACCTGAGTTAATTGATAGAGAGAATATCATGCCTTTAAGATATTCATGGTAAACACTTTGTGTTTTGTAATCTGAGTAAGATTGTATAAATGAATACCCTAAACTTAATGTGAGGATATCTGAATTTTGCTTAATTAGTCCAATAGAACCATAAATAATTTCCTTTGAAGCAAAGTTAAGCGTATTATAGAAATCAGCTCTTGCTGCTAGGATAAATTTATTGTCTCCTACATCGAAAAGATTTCCACCTGCTTCAAAAAATAAATTTATAGTAGGTTTAATATAATTTCCTTTTTCGTAATCAACCTCTAAAGGAGCCGCTTTTATTATTTTATGAAGAGTATTTTGTAGTACATCATAGTGTTGATTACCAATAAATGATAATCCTACTTCAGGTTTTGAATAAAGGTAGAATTTACTATTGTTAAATAAACTAAGAGGAAGACCAAATAAAACTTGTGTTACATCGTATCGTCCTGAAAAGAGTGGATTTGTGGAAGGTAATGTTACATCTGAAACAGACCATCCTTCTCTCCAGCCTCTGTTAGTAATACTAAGCATGTTAACATTTAATGTCCAAACAGGTGCTTCTATATATATATGTTCTGAAAAAGTAAGCTGGTCATCCATATTATAAGAAATAGTACCAATTGCCCATTTATCATTTCCCATTCCTATGCATAGGGTTTCTGGAATCCATGATTTACGATTGTTATAGTCTGAAAATGTAATGGCACTTAACATGCACATTGCTGATAGTAAAACAATAAGTATAGATAATAACCTTTTCATATTACTATTATAACGATTGAAGTGAGAAAATATAATAATGTATCATTAGGATATGGAATCTTTAAGGGAATTATTTAGAATTGGATATGGCCCTTCGTCTTCTCATACAATGGGACCACGAGCTGCAACTGAAATGTTTATTTCAGTATGCCCTGATGCAATAACTTATCAAGCAGAGCTATATGGCTCACTTGCAGCTACAGGAAAAGGTCACTTAACAGATACAGCAATAAGACAAGTATTTGAAAAGCATGGAAAGAGTGTAAATATTTTATGGTATCCAGATGTATTT
>NZ_JAXEGN010000106.1:0-4444 GCF_034103065.1 Bullifex sp.
ACTTCAACAGAAACGAATGGACCATTTTCAGAGCCATAATGTGTACCATCCTTTACTTCTGATAAATTAGGAATTGGTTTATTATCGAGTTCTTCAATAGCCCTATTTATCATGCTGTTACATGAACAACCAATAATACAATAATAATTAATAAGATAAAAAGTTTTTTCATTTTCTAATCTCACTTATTACATCTTTTAGATTATCAGCATTAACCCTAATACCACCATTTTCTAAAAGTTCAAGCGTATCTTTATCACCTATTGATAATTCCTTTTTCTCTTTATTTTGTCTTATTAAAGTTTTTCTAACCATTTTCATCATTAACAAATCCAAGCCTTTTAGTTTATCAAGATAAAAATCTCCTTGAAGAGTAAAAAGAGGAATACTTTCGTCTATTTTGTTAACCGTTCTAATCTTATTAATGTTTTCACCTGTTTGAGCCATTCCAACGGCACAGATAATTTTAAGATCAAAGTACTTTGCTGCCTTATTAAGGGAAAGGATGTTATCAGCTCTAACACAACCAATATATATTACTTTTGTCCCCTTTTCTAATTCTTTAATTGCTTTTGAAAGCTCATATACCTTTGCACCACATTTCTTTGCTAAAATTGCAGCGTACTTAGCACTACTTCCTGTTTTTGATCTATATATTATGTCGTACACTTTGTCCTCACAATTTAGCTAATAAACGTTAGCTAATATAGGCTAATAATCATTAGCTGTCAATAAAAAATATTTTTTTATACTCTTTTTATCTTTTTGTAAAGTTTACAATTGTATATGATAGTTCAATATGAAAGATTTAATTGAATATTTATCAAATAGAACCTATCCGGGACGTACAATTGCCGCAGGCATGACTGAAGACAATAAACTTTATATGGTTTATATTCTTCAAGGTAGAAGTGAAAATAGTAGGAATAGAGTATTAGTAAATATTGATAATACCATTCATACCTTTCCTAAAGACGAATCAAAAGTGCAAAATCGTGATTTAGTAATCTATAAAGCACTTCTTGAGGATGATGACTACATTTACCTTACAAATGGAGACCAAGGTGAAAGCATTAAAAACTGTGGTGACATTGAAGAAGGTATTAAGGAAAGAACTTTTGAAAACGACCCACCTATCTATACTTCTAGAATTGGTGCAATTTATTCAAAGAAGGAAAATGTATTAAAGTTCTTTATTATTAAAAAGGACTTAGAGCAAACCAAACGTATTATTTGGACATACAAATTAGTTCCAGGTTATGCTCACGTTATTCATACCTATGAAGAAGATCTCTCTTCTTTCTCATCAGATCCTGTCTTAATTAAAGTAACAGATAGTGATTTATTAAATATTTTTGATAATGAAAATACTATCTCATGCTTAGTTAAAGTTGATGATGATGTAAAAATTGTTAACAGAGGAGATCTATAATGGAAGAGTTAATTTTAAAGTACGGAATAAATCCAAATCAAAAGAAAGCATCCATTTCTCATCCTGAGCAACTCCCAATTAAAGTATTAAATGGAAAGGCAGGCTATATTAACCTTCTTGATGCTCTTAATGGATATCAATTAGTTAAAGAGCTAAAAATTGCAACAGGATACCCTGCTGCAACCTCCTTTAAGCACGTTTCCCCTGCAGGAGCTGCAATTGCAATTCCCTTAACAGATAAAGAAAAGAAAATGTACTTTGTCAGTGAAAAGACTAAATTATCACCATTAGCAACAGCTTACGTAAGAGCACGTGGGGCTGATAGAATGAGTTCTTTTGGTGATTTCATCTCACTATCAGATGTATGTGATGTATCAACAGCAAAGGTAATTAGCCGTGAAGTATCAGATGGTGTAATTGCTCCAGGATATGAAGCTGAAGCATTAGAGATTTTAAAAGCTAAGAAAAAAGGTGCTTATACAGTTATCGAAATTGATCCAAGCTACACTCCTGATGAGCAGGATGAGAGAAAGGTTTATGGAATTACTTTTAAGCAAGATAGAAATGATTACATTCCTACCTTTGAAGAGCTTGATAACATTAAAAGTGAAAATAAGAGTATTACAAAAGAAGCTAAGCTTGATTTAATTGTTGCTTTAATCTCACTTAAATATACGCAATCTAACTCTGTAATCTATGCTTATCATGGTCAAACTATCGGTGTTGGAGCAGGTCAACAATCACGCTTACACTGTACTAGACTTGCTGGAGATAAAGCTGATAGATGGAATTTAAGACAGTGTGATAGAGTTTTAAACCTTCCTTTTAAAAAGGAATTAACTCGCAATGAAAAGGATAATGTTATCGAACAATATCTTTCTGATGAACCAGAAATTGATATGTGTGCTTCATGGCAGGATCATTTTACAGAGGAAGTAAAGCCATTTACAAAAGCAGAGAAAAGGGAATACCTAAAGAGTATTAAAGGTATTTCTCTAGCATCTGATGCATTCTTCCCTTTCAGTGATAACGTATTAAGAGCAGCTGCTTCTGGTGTTGATTACATAACAGAACCAGGTGGCTCACTTAGAGATGATGAAGTAATTAGTACAGCTAATAGACTTGGAAAGGTCTTGATATTCAATAAGACTAGACTTTTTCACCACTAAATCGTAAAAGAACATCTTTTACAGATCCATGGATTATCGTATGAAGCTTATCTAGTATCATATGATAATCCTCTTCCATATTATTGCTTAGCCAATTACAAAGAATTCCAACACAGCCAAATGTATAGAAATCAAGGAGAATTTCTTTCTCTTTTGGCTTTACTATTATGTGGCTAAACTCCATTTCAATAATGTTAGAAATAATTGACTTAATAACATTTTGAAAAAACATAATAATATTTTTTTGATAATCAGAGTGGTAAATCCTAATTACAAGCACACGATTATCCAAAGCATAACGACAAGCTCTCTCTAAGCCTTCCTTCCAGTTATTTAACTTCTTATAATCAGCAATTACCTGACTACCTTCACTTTCAAAAATCCACTCAGTTAGAGCATATATATCTCTAAAATGGTAGTAAAAAGTATGCCTAGAAACACCTGCTTTTTTAGCAATCTCTTGAACAGTAATTTTTGATAAACTATTACTTTGAGCAAGTATTCTAAATGAATCAGCAATGGCTATTTTTGTTTCATCGGCCATCTTCTTTTCTCCTTTTAGTTATAAAATATCTTAGCATACCTTTTTCTCAACTACACCTAAATTACATATAATTTAGATAATTATTACATTTTTTATTACTATTATTTGGATATCCAATGGGTTTTATATCCCTTCTTTAATACAACTCCCTGTTGGATTTTGAATTCCCCTCATTTTTATTTGCTGCCTGTTTTTAACAGTGCAGCATTTTTTATCTATGTCCCATTTTGTTATGTTCTTTTTTAAGTTTTGAGCCAAAAAGAACCACAAAATGAGTAATTTTAACTCTAGTGTATCATTTTGACTCAAAAGGAATTTAAATTAATACGTTTTAAAAGTTACAAAAATATTAATTCTTTATATTTAAACAATTTAGTTAAGTTGGCATCCCTTATGCATTATATTTGGCATAACAAATAAGCAATATAAGGAGGCCACAAAATGGCAAACAATAATAATAATTCTTACAACGATTTCTTTGATACATTCTTTACAGTATCTAAATTCCCACCAGTAGACATCTATGAAAATAATAATGGTTATGTAATTACTGCAGAGCTTGCAGGCTATGATGAAGATAAGATTAATATCTATGCTGAAAAGCATGTACTTCATATTTCATCTCATGAAAATGAGAAGAAGGAAGATAAAGATAAGAAGTATCTAATAAGAGAAAGATCTGTTAAATCATTTGAAAGAAGCTTTACACTTCCAGAAGATGCAGAGGAAGAAAAGATTAGTGCATCTTACCAAAAAGGTATCTTAAGCGTATTTATTCCAAAGAAGCCTAAAGAAGAACCAAAGAAGATTGCAGTAAAGATTAACTAAGGAGGAAAAGACAATGAGATATTACTACGACCCAATTGATACAATTTTTAATTCTTTATTCGATACTTGGACAAGCACAGGAAAAAGATATCCAAGAGTAGATGTATATGAAACAGGAAATGCCTATGTAATCGAAGCAGAGGTTGCTGGCTATAGTGAAGATAAAATCAACTTAAGTGTTGATAAACACATTCTTACTATTAGTGCTGAAGAAGTAAAGAAAGAACTTAAGGAAGGAACGACTAAGATAGCAGAGGAGATTAATCTTCCTGCCTTTGAAAGAAGTTTCTCACTTCCTGAAGGCTCTGATGAAGAAAAGATTAGTGCTGACTACAAGAATGGTATTCTTCTTATCACAATTCCTAAGTCTGAAAAGGCTATTGCTAAGAGAATTGAAGTTAAGATTAACAAATAAATGCATGGATAATGCTTCACACACAAGAGGACAGCTTAAAAACTGTCCTTTTTTGT
>NZ_JAXEGN010000107.1:0-14512 GCF_034103065.1 Bullifex sp.
AAGCTCTGTACGTAATTCTGGGAATTTTTCAAATAACTTTCTTCCAGAAATTCCTTTTAAGTATTTTACGATTGAAGTAATTGAAAGCTTTGGTGGAGCAGAAACAAAAGCATGTATATGATCTTTATCTCCTACTTCAAAGTGGTTTTATCGTAAATCCTTTCTCTTCAGCTATCATTCTGGCAAGATCATTTAAATATGATTCGATTTCTTGAGTCAAAACCTTTCTTCTATATTTGACTGACCATACTATATGATAGTTGATATTACATACGCAAATTCTGTAATGTACAAGATTTGTCTTCATAATTTATGATATCATATGTATACGTTTTATCAAATAGTATTTTACGCTTTCATCTCGGTAACTGAATTACCGAGGATTCCCGCTTAATATCCTAAAATCCTCTTCATATAATATAATTTGTCTTTTAGATTTTAATAATTTCTTATCATCAATATCTAACGCTTTAATTAGTGTAAGTAATATTTCTTGGGTAAAAGCAATATTAATATGTATACATCTAGTATCACCACAAGGTGTGAATTGATGTTTATCTTCTGGCTTTAATAGAAAGAGGGACCTTTCTCTAATTGTTCGTTTTTCATTGTTTAAGTTATCTACTTCATCTCATAAAGGACCCTATTTATCTTTAGATTGCAATGGAAAAAGCTTTGGAGAAAGTGTAGAGAATAGGGAAACTTTTACAGTAATAGCAGAAAAAGTTCCACCTTTATCAGTATTAGAAGTTGTCTTTTCTAATGGAAAAGTAATAAAAAGAGGGTGTAAAAGAAATCATCTAAAGATAGTTGGAAAAGCGGTTAAGGGTGAGAGAATTCACGTTGTTACCTATATTTCTCTATTTGGGAAAAAATATATAACTGCAATATCTAATCCAATGTGGTTTGTTTAGGAGGATTATGGAACCTGTTGATATCTTAATACAAGATACAGAGACTATGAAGGCTCTTGATGAGTTAAGAAGTAGAATATTTACAAAGGTAGCTTCATTTGATGTATTATACGCACCGTCAAAGGAACCTGTTAGTTATATAGACCATGAAAGGCTTGAATATAGAAAAATATACAAGGGAATGACTTGGGCAAGTCTTTATGATGCAGCTTGGTTTAAGCTTGATGTAGACATTCCAGAAGAGGTTAGAAATAAGGATTTAATTGCTCACATTGATATTGGTGGAGAAGGTCTTGTTTATGATAGAGAAAAAACTATCGATCCAATTGGAGCTGTTACATTAAATACAAGTAAGATAGATTATTATCAAGCATTAGTTGCAAAAACTTATGTTGATATACCAATCCCGTGTCCAAGTCATCTATCATGGGACATAGATGCGGGCTATAATGGATACTATAATAAGCTTTGTGGCCATGGGATATTTAAAAAAGCTGATATCTTAATTCAAGATAAAGAAGGTAAAGACTTCTTCTATGATTACTTAACTATCAGTTGTTTAATGTGTGCTCAAAACTATGATGAAGGTCTTAGAAAGCTGCTAAGGGAAAGTATTAAAGCCTCCTACATTTCTTTCAGTGAGGGTAGAGCTGTTCTTGCGCCTCTTTTTAATGGTACTCTTGATGAGTCTCTTACTATTACAGCTGTAGGTCATTCTCATCTCGATCTTGCTTGGCTTTGGCCTGTAAGAGAGACTAAGAGAAAGGCTCAAAGAACCTTTACCTTCCAGCTTAGAAATATAGGAAAATATGATAGCTATATTTATGGTGCATCACAGCCTCAACAATTTGAATTTATTAAACAAAATAATAAAGAGCTATATAAAAGAATAAAAGAGAAAGTCCTATCAGGTAATCTTGAAACTCAAGGTGCAATGTGGGTCGAAGCTGACAACAACGTTCCATCAGGAGAAGCTTTAATTAGACAGATAATTATTGGACAAAGATTTTGGAGAGATGAATTTGGAAAGACTCAAAAGATTTGCTGGCTTCCTGATGTATTTGGCTATAATGGAAACCTTCCTCAAATATTAAAAAAATGTGAGGTTCCATATTTTTTAACAATCAAATTAAGTTGGAATGAACACAACCATTTCCCTTCACGTTCATTTGTTTGGCGTGGTGTTGATTCAAGTGAAATATTAGTTCATATGCCTCCTGCAGAGACATATAATGCGGCTGCATCTCCTCTTTGTGCTAAAGCAACTAAAGATAACTACCCTGAGTTAAACCTTTGCGATAAAGCATTAATGCTTTATGGAATTGGCGATGGAGGTGGTGGACCTAGTGAAGTTCAAATAGAAATGGGTTTGAGACAAAAATCATTAGCGAATAGTCCTAAAGTAAAGTTTGGAAGAGCAGAAGATTTCTTTTTAGAGTTAGAGAATGATAGAGCAAAGCTTCCTACTTACTCAGGAGAGCTATACCTTGAAAAGCATCAAGGTACATATACAACTCAAGCTTTCAATAAGAAAGCTAATAGAAGATGTGAGCTTGGACTGCAATGTGTCGAAGCCCTCTATGCTCGAAATGATATTTCCTCATATCCATATGATGAAATTAATGAGCTTTGGAAGAGAGTTTTATTCTTACAGTTTCATGATATTTTACCGGGTTCTAGTATTCATAGAGTCTATGAAGAAAGTAGAGTGGAATATGAAGAAATTCTTAAGCAAATTAATGAGCTTGAAAATAGAGTATTAGAGTCATCTAGTAAAGAAAAGTATGCTTATAACCCTTCTCCATTTGAGCGTGAATATGATATTAAACTCGATGGAAAGTGGTATAGCGCTATTCTTCCACCTTTAGGATCATCAAAACTAATTGAAAAAGCTAGTTTTGATGAAAATAGTAATATATCTGTTTCATTTAATGAGGACGGATCTATTTCATCTTTTAAAGCCTTTGATAAGGAGTTTAAGAAGGGATTTTTAAATAAACTTTGCGTATATGATGACCCAAAGCTCCACTACAATGCTTGGGATATCGATTGGGAGTACTATAAAAAGACGCCTATTGTTCTTAAAGCTGATAGTGTCAAAGACATTAATGATGGTCCTGTTAGAGGAAAGAGAATAAGTTATAAATTTTCAAAGAGTGAAATAACTCAAGATGTTGTTACAAATAGTCATTCAAATGCAATTTATTTCCACACCAAAGTTTCTTGGCATGAAGAGGATAAAATGCTTCGAGCCGAATTTGAACCAGCTGTATTTAGTGATGAAGTCCTTTGTGATATTCAAGATGGAGTAATTAAAAGAACAACTAAAAATGAAACTTTAATCGAGAAGGCTCAATTTGAGATTTGTTTCCAGAAGTGGGCAAGTGTAAATTCAGATGGCTTTGCCTTTGCTTTATTAAATGATTCAAAGTATGGTTTAAGAGCTAAGGATGGAGTTCTATCACTCAATTTACTACGTTCTCCAACTTATCCAGATATGAGTGCTGATAGAGGAATGCATGAATTTACCTATGCAATTTTGCCTTGTAGAGATGATAATATGGGACAAATTGTAAAGTATGCTCATAACTTAAATAGACTTCCAATAATTTATAACTCACAAGATAGTCTTGAAAGCTTAGTATACATTTCTAGTGATACCTTAGTTTGCGATACAGTAAAGTTGAGTGAAGATAAAAAGGGTAGAGTGGTAAGAGTTTATGAAGCTATCGGACAAAGTGTTAAGGCATCGATTGAAGTTTCATTCAAATATGATAAAGTATTTGAATGTAATTTAATTGAAAACGATAGAAAGGCTGTAGACCTTAGTAACCTTACTTTTGGACCATGTGAAATAAAAACTTTCTATTTTGAATAAAATAATAAAGTCTCCATGCTGGATGCTTTTGCATGGAGACTCATCATTATTTGGAAAAAATTACGCCTGGTGCCATTTGCGCTCAATTTACACCCGTTGTTACAATTTATACTGCTTTGGGATGTAATGCAAGCATTATTTTTTTACTACACCAAACTTTATTTGCGTCAAAAACATTGTTTAATGCAATATTTTAGCTCTTTTTATTAATTATACATCAGCCTCAGAAGTTAAATTTTTTGCAATCTCTAAATATTCTTTTCTTAAAGAATCATATGAAGGTGCAATTTTACCATTCTTAGCATCTTCTAAGAGAGATGCCTGCTTAACAAGATTAGTAAGACCAAGCTTCTCACCTGTCTTTCTAATTTTGTGTGCACATTTCTTAATTTGCTCTTCATCATTTGCTTCAATAGCACTTTCTAGTGCAGTAAAGTTGCAATCGTCGATGAATGATTCCAGCTTCTTTCTAACTTCACTGGTATCTCCACAGAAATTTTCGATTACATTATCGTAATCCATGCCGATACGGCTTGCTATAGCTTTAATGTTCATGATGTAAATTTTAAAAAAAAAGGGTTAAAAGTCAACTTAGTTTTTATTCTTTTAATATAAAAGAGGGTGCCACAGCAACAATGACACCCTCAAAATTTCCCTCATTAGGATATAAGTAAGTACGACCTTATCCCCTCAGCCATACTAATCTAATTCAGTTTTGTATTGGTATTATAGCACTAAAATAATTTATCCCAAATACCTTTTAACATAATAAATAGCACAATAATAGGAATTATATAAGATATATAAAAACGAAGTTTACTTGAAAATTTAAGACCTTTTCCTTTATTTATCTCTTTTAAGCTATTTTCAAATCCCCAACCACTCTTTCTTGTGCAGAATAGTACGAATAATAGGGAACCAAATGGAAGTAAAAGATTAGAAACTAAGAAGTCTTCTAAGTCTAATACATTTGATCCAGCTCCAAATGGTTGGAAAGAAGATAGGACATTAAATCCTAAAATACATGGAAGTGAAAGTACAATTAATAAAACTGTATTAACTATACATGCTTTTTTTCTACTCCATCCTCTAACATCTATCCAATAGCTTATGATATTTTCGCAAACAGCAATTATTGTTGAAAGTGCAGCAAAGGACATGAATAGGAAGAATAATGCAGACCATATTCTTCCTCCTGCCATTTGTGAAAAGATGTTTGGTAGTGTGATGAATAGTAGTGAAGGTCCTTGTCCAACAGGTACATCGTAAGAAAAACAAGCTGGGAAAATAATAAGACCTGAGGTAATTGCAACAAATGTATCTAGTGCAATAATTCTAGCACTTTCCCCTCCAAGAGATTGCTTATCATCAATGTAGGAACCAAAGATTGCCATAGAGCCAATACCAATAGAGAGGGTAAAGAAGGCTTGTCCTAATGCCTCATAAAGTATTGTTGAAATACCAATTTCCTTCATTGCTGCTATGTTTGGTATTAAGTAGAACTTAAGGCCTTCTGCACATCCAGGAAGTGTTAATGAGTGAATTGTAAGTAATAGCATGATACAAAGTAGTGCAAGCATTATTACTTTTGTAATCTTCTCAACTCCATTTTCGAGTCCTATCGCAACAACACCCATGCTAATTAGTATTACAATTACCATCCATATTGTCTGTTTTACTGGGTTAGCAACTAAGGTTGAAAAGAATGTGTTTACTCCTTCTGTAGTGATATTACTAAAACTTCCAGCTGCTGCTGAGAAGAAATAATATAATATCCAACCAGCAATAGTTGTATAGAACATTAATAGTATGTAGTTGCCTATTACAGCAAAAGGACCATAGTAGTGCCACTTACTACCTTCTTTTTCGAGAGTCTTTAAACTGAGCCCAATATTTTGTTTACTTCCTCTTCCAATTGCAAACTCCATAGCCATTACGGGAAGTCCTAATAGAACAAGGAATAAGAGGTATATTAATACAAAGCCTGCTCCACCATTTTTTCCTGTGATATATGGAAAGCGCCAAACATTTCCAAGTCCGATTGCACAACCTGCAGATAGTAAAATAAAGCCAAGTCTGCTTCCAAGTGTTTCTCTTTTACTCATTTTTTTACTTCCAATTGTTATTATTTAGACAGTACAATTTGTGAGTGTATCATGAGTAACATTGTCTCTCAAGGGATAAAGACGTAAAAAAGCTAGGTTTTGTATCCCCTAGCTTTAAGTATTATGGATTATAGATATTTTTTGTTGGAAACTTAGGTTCTGCTGTAACATTCATTCCTAGCTTTCTTAGACCAATTAGGTCACCCGCAGATGGAATGTGAGAGAAATGAACCTCTGCGCCCTTTAGCTTAGGAAGCTCATTCATAGCCTTTTCAGCTTCTTTACTACTTGTAGCACTCATTGCTAGGCAGATTAATATTTCATCGATATTTAATGATACACCTCTTCCTGTTAGGATATCACGCTTCATCCTTGTAATACTTTCTATTACCTCAGGAGAGATTAGATCAACATTACTATCGATATTTGCAAGCTTTTTTAATGCATTTAAGATTAATGCAGAACCTGCATGCATTATTTCAGAGTTGTGTGCTGTAACAATAGCTTCATCATCAAGAGCAATTGCACCTGCACAAACAGTTCCCTTATTACCTTTTAGAGAGCGTGAAATAGCATCATCTAAAGCTTTCTTACAAGCAGGTACAACCTTTCTATCTTCAGGAACAATTCCTGCTTTATCCATGATAGCTTTAGCTCTCTTTATACACTCTTCGCTACATAGACCTGAGGCATAATCCATTTGAGCACGGAAAAATCTTCTGATTATCTCTTGCTTTCCAGCTTCACGACAAGCTTCATCATCGATGATGCCAAAGCCTATTCTGTTTACACCCATGTCTGTAGGGGACTTATAGATACTTTTACCTGTAATTTTTGTCAATATTGCAGAAAGAAGTGGGAATGCTTCGATATCTCTATTGTAGTTAACAGCAACTTTTCCATATGCATCTAAATGGAAGTGGTCAATTAAGTTGTAGTCTCCGATATCTAAAGTAGCGGCTTCATATGCAATATTAACTGGATGCTGTAATGGTAGATTCCAAACAGGGAAAGTTTCAAATTTTGAATATGTACTTTTAATTCCAACCTTAGATTCATGGTAAAGCTGGCTTAAGCAAGTTGCAAGCTTTCCACTTCCTGGACCAGGAGCTGTTACTAATACTATTGGTTTATCAGTAGGGATATAGCTATTTTTGCCATATCCCTCATCTGATACAATTACATCAACATTTGATGGGTACCCAGGTGTTGCAGTATGTGTAAAGACGTTGATACCTTTACTTTCAAGCTTTTGCTTAAATAATACTGCAGCACTCTGACCTGCAAATCTAGTAATGACAACATTGTGACATTTTAAACCATAAGATGCAAAGTCATCGATCATCTTAAAGACATCGCTATCATAGCTGATGCCGAAGTCAGTTCTAATCTTCCTTCTCTCGATGTCGCCTGCATAGATGCAGATGATAACATCAATCTTGTCCTTTAAGCTTTCAAAGACCTTCATCTTTATTGAAGGATCAAAACCTGGTAGTACGCGGGCTGCATGGTAGTCAAATAAAAGCTTTCCACCACACTCAATGTAGAGTTTTCCGTTACTACTGTTTACGCGATCAAGGATAAACCTTGCCTGTTCCTCAATGTACTTGTTGTTGTCAAAACCTATCTTTTTCATTTTCTAATCAAACGTAGCCCTGTGCGATCATAGCTTCAGAGACTTTGAGGAAGCCTGCAATATTTGCACCATCGACAAAGTTGTTGTGCTCTGAATACTTATCTGCAGCAGAAGAAATACTATCATAGATTCCCTTCATAATGAGCTTTAATCTCTGATCAACTTCTTCACTTGTCCACTTGAGGCGCTGTGAGTTCTGGCTCATTTCAAGACCTGATACTGCAACACCACCAGCGTTAGCTGCTTTAGCAGGAGCAAGAAGAACACCTTTTTCAAGGAAAATCTTTTCAGCTTCTGCCTGACAAGGCATGTTAGCACCTTCACCTACTAGTTGTATACCATTATTAACAAGGTTTCTAGCATCTTCAACTGTAATTTCGTTCTGAGTTGCACAAGGGAAAGCGTAATCAGCTTTGATATCCCAAATTGGATTTGGCTTAGATGCATCACGAGGAATGTATTCAACGTTGTACTTTTCAGCATATTCGTGGATTCTTCCTCTCTTAACATTCTTAAGCTGCTTTACATATGCAAGTTTCTCTGGTGTGATACCACTTGGGTCGTAAATCATACCGTTTGAGTCAGAAAGTGTAACAACCTTTGCACCAAGAGAGTTAAGTTTTTCAACTGTGAACTGAGCAACGTTACCACTACCTGATACTAAGCACTCTTTACCTTCGAGTGTTTTTCCTTCAGCTTTTAAGATGTAGTCTGAAAGATATACAAGACCGTAACCTGTTGCTTCTGGTCTGATTAAAGATCCACCATAAGTCTGACCTTTACCTGTTAATACACCTTCAAAGCGGTTTGTAAGTCTCTTGTACTGACCAAAGAGATAACCAATTTCTCTTCCACCAACACCGATATCACCTGCTGGTACGTCTGTATTTGGTCCAATGTGTCTGAAAAGCTCAGTCATAAAGCTTTGGCAGAAACGCATTACTTCAGCATCACTCTTTCCTTTTGGATTGAAGTCTGAACCACCTTTACCACCACCCATTGGAAGACCTGTTAGGGCATTCTTAAATACCTGCTCGAAAGCAAGGAACTTCATGATTGAAAGGTTTACTGATGGATGGAGTCTGAGACCGCCTTTATATGGTCCAATAGCAGAAGACTGCTGGATTCTGAAACCTCTGTTGATTTGAACACGACCTTCATCATCAATCCAAGGTACACGGAAGATGACTGCTCTTTCTGGTTCAACCATTCTCTCAAGAATCTTGTGGTATTTTACTTCTGGGAGCTCATCAATAATTTTGTCCATTGAGAGTAAGAATGTGTAGACTGCCTGCTGGAATTCTTTCTGGTCTGGATCAAGCTGGCACACGTGCTTGTAGACGTTTTCGGTTACTTCATGCATCGTAATTTTCTCCTTAGGAGAAGATAACAGTTTTTTTTATTGTTATTTCCTTCCCGCCGATAATATAGACGAAAAAAAAGGAATTTGAAAAGAGTTATTGATGAATAAATTATGAATAAAAATACATGATTTTGCATAAGTGTTTTAAAAAATATTTCATGATGTGAAAATTTTTATTTCTCAGATTACAAAATCAGAAATAATTAGGATTAATTTTGAAGAAATCATAAATAAAATTTTTTTTATTTAGATTTACTTAAAATATCTGTAGCAACTACATTTTATATCTAAAGAGAACTAAAATCTCTATTCAATAATAAAATATTGATTGAATTAATACTTTTATTGGCATAAATTAAATTGCTTGAAAGATGAATATGTCTCAATATAAAATATCTTCATGGGTAAAATTAAACTGATTTGCTGTGATATTGATGGTACTTTATTAAGAAGTGACAAATCTCTAAGTGAAGAGAATATAAATTGGATAAGAAAGGTCTTAAATGAAAAGAAGATTCCTTTTGTAATAGTGTCAGGAAGAATTTTTTCTTCTGTAAGAAACTTCTATTCTATTTTAGGTATTGATGGTCCTTCATCATGTATTAATGGCGCTCTACTATTTGATGAAAATGGAAATATAGTTGCTGATCATAGAATTTCAGCTAATTTTGCTTTAGATATTTATCAAATAGCAAAGAAAATGGGCGTTGAAATGCTTGGAGTATTTGGAAAGAATTGGGCAACGAATAGCCATGAAGGTTATTTATACTCTAAGAAAAGACCAATTTATATGAGTGATAGCATTATTGTAGATTTTGATGATTTTTTACTCAAACAAGAGATGAATAAGCTTTTATTTATGTCTACTGAAAAGAGTACATTACTTGAGCTTGAAAGTAAAATTAAAGAGTCTTTAGGCTGTGATGTAACATACTACCCTGGTTCAGACTTTTTAGAAATTATGCCTGAAAATATAAATAAAGGTACAGCAGTAATTGATTTATCAAAGCACTACAACATACCTGTATCAGATATTATGGTACTTTGAGATGATATCAATGATATTGAGATGCTTAAAGTAGCAGGAGTATCTGTTGTAATGGGTAATGCTAGTGAGGATATTAAAAGACTAGGTTCATATATTACTTCTGATAACAATAGCGATGGTGTGGCTAAAGCTTTAATGCATTTTTTGAGTGAAATGTAGAAAATAACATAAGAAAATCAAGCAAAATAGACAATAAATAGAGATAATGACTTTTTCAAAAAGGGTAATTAAGTTAAATGGTAATAGAAAGCTTTGCAAAATTTTCTATTTGAGTTAGTTTTAAATATTATCATTTTATATGATTATAAAAAAATATTAATTATATATAATATAATGAATAATTTTAATTATTAGACAGTTTTTATAATTCTCAATTAAACTTTTTTTAGCGTTTTACTTCTATTATTCATAGGAGGTAGTAAAAATTAAGAGATAGTAAGTCTTAGTAGTACTATCTCGTCCTTGAATATTTTTAGAGGTAAATAAAAATGAAAGTAAAATACACTAAAGAAGAAATAGAGATTGCAAGATCTCTACGACCTATCGATGATACTTTCTTTCGCACAATGGCTAAGAATAATATTCCTCTTGTAGAGCATATTATTAAGGTAATTCTTAATAGAGATGATATATCAATTGTAAAGGTTAACACCCAAGAAGATATACATATCTTTGAAAAAGGGCATTCAGTAATCCTCGATTGTCTTGGAGTAGATAACAATGGGGTATTATATGATATCGAAGTGCAAAAATATAATAATGATAATTTAGAGAAAAGGGTAAGATATTATTCATCACTACTTGACTCTAGATATGCATTAAGTAAAGGAGTGCTATTTAAAGAAATTATTGAGACTTATATAATAATCTTAATGGAGGAAGATTACTTTCACTTAGGAGGACAAGTATATGAGGTTGAAAAACAAATAAAGGGATATAACTTTCCTTATATAGATGGAAGTAATATTATTTTTACAACGGCAGCTAATAAAGGAAGGAAAGAACTTGATAATATGATGCAAAGCTTAGTAGCAGAAGATTATCGAGAAATGAAAGATGATGTAATAAAGGGGTGCGTAATGTATTATAAGACAACACAAGATGGAGATGATAAGGTTTGTGAGGCTGTTCATAATTATGCTGTTAAATATGCAGAAAAATGTGCACAGACGTCCTATAATGAAGGTAAGGACGATGGTATTAAAATTGGCAAGGCAGATGGCATAACTGAAGGTACTGTAAAAACACTTTTAAATCTTGTTAATAGTGGAAATATTACACTAGACTATGCGATTGCTAATTCTGGCTTATCTAAAGAAGATTTTAAGTCGACTGCCAAGGAACTAGGACTAAATTATTGATTTAAAATGACCAATACTCAGCTTCTATTAAAGGAGCTGGGTATAAAATAGTTTTTTAAATCATATCAATAATATGATAGCCCCATTAGGGATAAGAATAGAAAACTAATGCAAAGTTGAAATTCTTTTTACTAGGTAAAATAAGTAATAAAGGGTTAAGTAATGAATTATAAGATAATACAACAAGGAGAAGAGCAGGTTTGTGAGGCTGTTCATAATTATGCTGTTAAATATGCACAGAAATCCTATAATGAAGGTAAGGACGATGGCATTAATATTGGAATATCTAAAGGTACTGTAAAAACACTTTTAAATCTTGTTAATAGTGGAGCTATTACACTCGACTATGCAATTGCAAACTCTGGCTTAGATAAAGAAAAATTTATTTCTATAGCAGAAAGTTTAGGCTACAAACTTTAAACTAATCATTCCCTATCTAGAGAATATTATAGATAGAAAAACACTAATAATATTTAGTTCATTTGTAAGGAAATTTAAAACTACAGTGAAAAATTAATTTTATTAATCTTAGTGATTGAGAAAATATAGGGTTTAAATTATTTATAAAATAATATGCAAATAGATGTATTATTATGCATTAAATATACACAAGATGTTGACTTTTATTCGTCATATAACTAATCTAATAGAGAATTGTCCCCATGGGGCGGTATTTTTTGCTCTAAAAAAAGAGGTATAATATGAAAAAAGTTCTTGTTGTTTTGTTAGCTCTTATGATGTGTGCATCTGTATTTGCACAGGGTGCAGCTGAGACTTCTAGCGCTAAGTACACTGTAGGTATTTGTCAGCTTGTTCAGCATCCAGCTCTTGACGCTGCTACACAAGGTTTTAAGGATGCTTTAGTTAAAGGCCTTGGTTCTGATGTTGTTATCGACGAACAGAATGCTTCTGGTGAAGCTACTAACTGTTCTACAATTGTAAATGGTTTCGTTGCAAAGAACGTAGATTTAATCCTTGCTAATGCAACAGCTCCTCTCCAGGCTGCAGCTTCTGCAACAAGTAAGATTCCTGTACTTGGTACATCAATTACAGACTATGCTTCTGCTCTTGAAATTGAAGGATGGACTGGTACTGTAGGTACTAACGTTTCTGGTACATCTGACCTTGCTCCACTTGATAAGCAGGCTGAAATGGTTAAGGAACTCTTCCCAACAGCTAAGAAAGTTGGTTTATTCTTCTGCTCAGCTGAAGCTAACTCAGTTTACCAGGTTGAAGAGATGGAGAAATATCTTGCAGCTCTCGGACTTGAGACAGTTAGATTCTCATTCACAGATACAAACGATGTAGCATCTGTTGCACAGAAGGCTGCTGACAGTGTAGACGTAATTTACATCCCAACAGATAATACAGCTGCTGCTAATACAGAAGCTATTGCAAACGTAGTAATCCCAGCTAAGACTCCAGTTATCGCTGGTGAAGAGGGTATTTGTGCAGGTTGTGGTGTTGCAACACTTTCAATCAGTTACTATGATATCGGATATGCTACAGGTGAAATGGCAGTTGCAATCTTAAAGGATGGCGCTGATGTATCTAAGATGCCAGTTCAGTATGCTCCACAGGTTACAAAGAAGTACAATGCTTCAATTTGTGACGCTCTTGGAATTGCAGCTCCTGCAGGCTACGTAGCTATCTAATTAATATATTTCTTAGGGGTTGTTAGTAATGTTTTCACTGTTGAACGCACTTCCGGGTGCAATATCACAGGGTTTAATTTGGGGTATCATGGCATTAGGTGTATATGTCACCTATAGAATCCTTGATGTCGCCGATTTAACTGTTGACGGTTCTCTGGCTACAGGTGGTGCTGTATGCGTTGTCCTTATTAGAGCTGGAGTAAATCCATATGTTGCAGTTTTAGCTGCTACCGGAGTCGGTGCAATTGCAGGTCTTGTTACTGCAGCCCTCCATACAAAGTGTGGTATTCCTGCTATCTTAGCGGGAATACTAACACAGCTCGCTTTATATTCAGTTAACTTAAGAATAATGGGTGGAAAGTCCAACCAGCCTGTTAGTGTTGATAAATATGATTTATTAGTATCTCAGCGCTTTGTTCGTGATCTTTCTCTTGATAACCCAGTTATTTTATTAGTAATTCTTTTAACTGTTCTTATAGCTGTAATTTATTGGTTCTTTGGAACTGAAAAGGGTTGTTCAATGAGAGCAACTGGTGCAAATAAAGATATGGCGAGAGCACAGGGAATTAACCCAGACAATGATATCATCCTTGGCCTTATGATTTCAAACGCACTTGTAGCACTATCTGGTGCTCTTGTTGCACAGTACCAAGGTGCAGTAGATGTAAACATGGGACGTGGTGCGATTGTAATTGGTCTTGCTTCAGTAATTATTGGTGAAGTTGTATTTAAGAAAATTAAACATAACTTTGCTGGAACTCTTACATTTGTAGTACTTGGTTCTATTATCTACTATATCGTAATCCAAATTACACTCCAGCTCGGATTAAATACAAACGATCTCAAGCTCATTACTGCTGTAATCGTAGCACTCTTCTTAGCTGTTCCATATTGGAAAACTAAGGTTTTCTCTCATCATAAGGGGGTAAAGAATGCTTGAGCTGAAGAATATTTCAAAGACATTTAATAAAGGTACTATCAATGCAAAGCTTGCACTTGATAACTTAAGTTTAACACTTAATGATGGTGATTTCGTTACTGTTATCGGTGGTAATGGTGCTGGTAAATCAACAATGCTAAATGCTATCGCTGGTGTATTCTTTGTAGATGAGGGTACTATCAAAGCAGATGATGTAGACTTAACTAATATGCCTGACTATAAGAGAGCTACAATGCTTGGTAGAGTATTCCAAGATCCTATGAAGGGAACTAACCCTAATATGATGATTGAAGAGAATATGGCTCTTGCATTACGTCGTGGTCAGCGCCGTGGTCTTAAGTGGGGCATTACAAAAGACGAAAGAGAGATGTTCTATCATGCTCTTAAAGGTCTTAACCTTGGTCTAGAGGATAGACTTACAACTAAGGTTGGTCTTCTTTCTGGTGGACAGCGTCAAGCGCTTACTCTTTTAATGGCTACACTTAAAAAGCCAAAGGTATTATTACTCGATGAGCATACTGCAGCCTTAGACCCTAAGACAGCTGAAAAGGTATTATATATGTCTGATAAGGTTGTAGAAGAAAACCACCTTACAACAATGATGGTAACTCA